>DAINCT010000410.1:0-4248 GCA_036732245.1 Chloroflexota bacterium
TCATATATACTTGCTGTTACATACGCTGTCTCTTTTTCCTCGCCGGTTTTGCAGCCACAGGGCCGATAGACGGGGTTGAACTCGGAACGGCGGCTGCAGTCGGGTGCAGCGAGGGAAACCGCAGTGCCCCGTATTGCCGTTGTGGACGACGATCCGTCGATGCTTGCACTGATGGCCGAAGTGGTTCGAGAGTGTGAGTGGGATATGCTGCCGGTGCAGGACAGTGACACCGTTAATGATGTCGCTCGTCAGTACCGGCCTGACGCGGTGCTCTTCGACTTCCACGCCGGCGTCATGCAACCCAGGTGGGAGCTTTTACGGCGGTTGAAAGCGAAGCCAGACACATCCTCCATCCCGGTTATCATCTGGTCAAGCGATAGTGGGCTGTTTGCCGACCGGCGGGAATGGCTCGCTCAGCATGTCATTCCGATCTTGACCAAGCCATTCGAGTTGGTCGACCTGTTCGCGCAACTCGAACTGATATGCCGGCACTTACTCCAGGCGTCCGAGGGAGGGCCCGCGCCCGCCACGCCATGACCCGTGCTGCCGCTCAATTTGAAGCGCACGTCTCGGCACTCGAAGCGCTGGTGGCGTTCTCACCTGATCACTTCTACCTGTATGACCGTGCAGGCAGACATCTCTACGCCAGCCCAGCCGCTGCTCAAGCTTTGGGTTCCCAACAAGACGACTTCATCGGCAAAACGTGGCTTGACCTGGGTTTTGCTCCACAAGTGACCGAGCGGTTCGACCTCGAACGCGAAACCGTCTTTCAAGACGGCCGCCCCTGGCGAGGCGAAATGCTCCTGCCGACCGAACTGGGAAAAGCGGGCACAACTCACGACTACATCCTCAGCCCGGTGTACGGCAAGGATGGCAGCGTCGAGGCAGTGTTGGTCACGGCGCGAGACATCACGGAGCAAAAGCGGATGGAAGCGACCTTGCAGTACCAGGCGCTGCACGATGCGCTTACTGGACTGGCAAACCGAACTTTGCTGCATGATCGACTCGAACAGAGCCTCCGTGCAGCACACCGCACCAAGGTCGGTCTCGCGCTGCTCTTCCTTGATCTCGTTGACTTCAAGGCAGTGAACGACACGGTCGGCCACCAGGTCGGCGATGATGTCTTGCAACAACTCTCGGTCCGCTGGAGTGGGATCCTCCGCGCCTCGGATACGCTCTCACGCATCGGAGGCGACGAATTCGTCGTCTTACTGCCTGCGACGAACAGCGCCGGGGCCGATGAAATCGCCGACAGACTGCGTTCCATGGTTGACGCGCCATTCGACGTGCATGAGCACCGTTGCTCGATCTCCGTGAGTATCGGGATCATCGTGCATGAGGGCGGTCAGGGCGATGCGACGGCACTCATTCGACAAGCAGACGAAGCAATGTATCGATCAAAACGGCACGGAGACACATTCCAAAGCACGATGCAGAGAACAGCGACGGAGAAGGCATAGACACGCGTCTAGATTTATGTTAAGTTCGATATAGGACTAGTACCCTCTTGACGGGGAACGTACCAAGGGTCAGGACAGCCCGTTCCCGCATACTCCTGGCATTGATGAACTCGATCCGTTAAGGGTCGGGTTTCTTTATCTCCGTGCACTGCGCGTGGAGACCACCGGGAGATGACGAATGAGTTCGTTGAAACTGATTGCCGCGCTACTGGCAGCGACCGTCCTGGTGGTATTTGGGGCACAGAACACCCAGGCGGTCACCCTTCATTTCCTGATGTTCAAGGTGCCGTCCATGCCCATGGTGTTCGCGCTCTTTGCAGCTGTGGTGCTCGGGGCGCTCCTGGGCTGGATCGTCTCGGTGCCGGGTCGCTTTCGTGGCATGCACGAACGGCGCGGACTCCGTGGCCAGGTGGAAGCTCAGGCCGCAGCCGCCCAGGATCATACGCTCCTCCCGGTAGAGGGCACGAGCACGACCGACACAGGCCTACGTGAACGGATACCGCATCGTCTCAGGAAAGGACTTCAGCATGGAGATACCCATCCCCGGCATCCAGACTAACAACTTCATCTATGGCAAGGAGCATCTATTCGACGTCGAGGTGGGTATGCCGGTCTCCACGTCCGCGGGGTCGAAGCTCGGTATCGTGATCGAGGTCGCGGGCTTCGGATCGACTCAACTCGGCCCTGTCCCGTCGGATGGATCTGATGATCGGGTAACGCAAGCGCAAACCGGCACTGGGTTCCTCAAGGTAAAGCGCGACGCAGGCGAGGGCAGCGGGACACCGGACCTGTATATCCCGTTCCGTGTCATTCAGGAAGTCACCGGGGAACACGGTGTGATCTTGAACGACACGTTCGTTGCTGAATTGCGATCGACTGAGCACCCGGTGGACGTCGGCAACGGCACAGCACCGAACACCCGTTCCGGTGGATGGCGGAAGTGGCTCTCTGGAAAGAAGGTGTGACATGCGGTTAGACCTCGGCGAGTTCCGCCTGCTGCAGGCATACCGGCGCATCGGAGAGCAGGTCGATGAGCCATTCTCGACCACGCACACCTCCACGGTGCCGGCATGATCGAGAATGAGGCGCAACGAGTGGCTGCATTGAGGTGGCTGGCGTACTGGCGGAAAACCGGAACGTCGGGTGACCAGAGCTGGCTCGCCGGAGAACAGGCACGGGTCGAGATTATGAAACTGCATCAGAGCGTGAGCGAGTACGATCGGCGCACAGGACGCCTCGAGCCGTCGTAAACCTCGATAGCGGCGATCTCCCTAATTCTTGACTTTCCCGAACTGTCGATCTAGGCTATATATAATCCGCTACATAAAGCGGGTATCGTCATGGCGGAAGGCTTCGAGGCGTGGCCCCCATTGGGTCACCTGGGTCGTGCTCAGCCACTGGTGAACCCACTCCATTGGCTTTGCGTCGTCTCTGCGAATTGCTCGGGCACGGCGGGAGGTGGGATGGCTGAAGATCGAAAGGCACTGGCGACGACAGGAAGCGCGGGTGTCACGCGCCTTCCTGCCGGAATGATGTCGTTGGAGGCGATCTGGGAAGCGCGTGACGAGGCGTACGTACTGCTCCAGCGAGAACGTATGGACGCAGTTGCGTTGGCGTCGATCGAGCGGACGATCCATGAGTTGATCAATGACCTGACCCGCAGTACCATCCACTACTCCGCCAAACACGGGACCAAGACGCCGGAGGGGCATGTTGCGCTCTCCTATTTATCGCGGGCACGTGATGATTTGCGTTGGGTGGCGGACCAGCACCACACGGCGACCGGCGTTGAGTTGCGGGACAGACTCCAGCATGCTCTCAGAAGCAGCGTGAACGGACTTGCGCTGCTGCGCTGGTCCAGGGTGGGCGTGGAGGAGGGGTGACGCAGAGCCAGGGAACGGGCGAGGGAGGAGGCTGGGGTGGCCTCGCAGCCAGACTCAGCCGGACAGCTTCTGCAGTCGGTTGTTCTCTGTGTCGGCGACGTAGACGGTATTGTTCTGGTCGACGACGATGCCTTCCGGTCCCCGGAACTGACCTGGACGCACTCCCTTCGTGCCCCACTGGGCTAGCACCGTCCCGGCAGGTGACAGTTCGAAGATCTGATCGTCCAGCGCATCGACGGCATACACGTTGCCAAGTGAGTCAACACTCACGCTCGTGACATCCCGGAACCGCCCGGCACCAGAAAGAGTGGGGCCCCACACGGCGAGGGGCTTTCCCGACGGCGACAGTTTCTGGATGCGGTGGTTTCCGGTGTCTGCCACATACATATATCCGTGCACATCGACCACTACCGATCGTGGCATGTCAAATTGCCCGGGCGCAGCACCAAACTCTCCCCATTGTCGGAGGGGACGTCCAGCCGGTGAGAGCTTCTGGATGCGGTTATTCCCCGTGTCGGCCACGAAGATGTTTCCAAAGCTGTCCACAGAAAGACCGTATGGTGTTTCGAACTGCCCTGGTCCAGGGCCCTCACTTCCCCAGTGCGCCAAAAGCGTTCCATCAGGCGACACCTTGAGGATGCGCGCGGATAACGCATCGGAAACGTAAATGTCTCCACCACGGTCGACATCCAGGCCAGTGAGATCGTAAAGTCCGCTTGGATTGAAAGTCGTTCGGCCCCACTGCCGGACGACGCGACCGGACGGGGAGAGCTTTTCCAAGAGATTGTTGGAGCTGCCGGTCATGACGTACACGGCGCGGTGCCGGTCGACCGTCAGGAGGGAAGGGCGATCAAATCGAGCCGGAGTAGGTAGCGAGGCGATGGTCACGGGATTGAAAGTCAGAC
>DAINCT010000411.1:0-4245 GCA_036732245.1 Chloroflexota bacterium
GCCATTAACCGCTCCGTCTCCATCAGCTTCGTACTTCAGCGCGCGACCAGCATCCGTGTCGTACACGCGATCACGGTCCTGTGCGCCAGGTGGTCCTAACCCGGCCAGTGTGTGCACGAAGGGCGCATTCCGGTCTTCGGGGAGTGCGGGTTCTACTCGCTGCGAAGCCGAGCTCGGAATGTGGGAAGGCATAAGGCACTCCTTGAGGGTCCAGGGCCGACGGCAGGGCCGCCTTGCAGGTAGTACGTGGGAGGGTTACTTACGGCCTGCAGCTTTTGCCACCAGGGTCACGAGTGCATCCGCGAGCGTGTCTATCTCGTGTTCGGCGTTGTAAAGATAAAAGCTGACGCGAGCTGTGGCGGCAAGGCTCAAGTACTGATGGAGTGGCTGGGCGTTGTGGAGACCCGCCCTGATCACAATTCCCTGCCGACCTAGCAGCGCTGCGACTTTGGACGGAGAAATTCCCTCGAGCGTAAAGGCCACGATTGGCCCGCGCTCCCGCGGTCCGTAGATGGTCAAGCCATCGATTTGAGCGAGCTCGTGCAATGCGTAACGCACGAGTGTGCGACCGTGTTCAGCAACAGCCTCCATCCCGACTCCTTGGAGGTAGCGAACGGCGGCGGCAAGCGCCTCGGCATCTGCAGATGGCGGCGCCCACGGCTCAAACCGAGCCGGCGGTTTCTTCCAGATGGACTCCCGGTACCCGACTTGGTCGGCAACCGACCCGCTGGCGAGGAAGGGTGGCATCATCTCTAAGACTGACCTTTTGCCGTAGAGGACGCCGATACCGGTGGGACCCAACATCTTGTGTGCTGTGAATGCTACGAAATCCACATCCAAGGCCCGCACGTCCACCGGAACGTGCGGGACACTCTGCGCCGCGTCGAGCAACACCACCGAGCCCATAGCATGTGCCCGGCGGGTGATCTCGGCAACCGGGGTGAGGGTCCCCAGCACGTTGGAGATGTGAGCGGTTGCGACGAGCTTGACCCGGCCGGTCGCAAGGTGCCGGTCCAGGGAGCAGAGATCTAGCGAGCCGTCGGGCAGGAGTTCGATAAATGCGAGCTCGGCGCCCACTTCTCGAGTGAGGAGCTGCCAGGGTGTGAGATTGCTGTGATGTTCGAGACGGCTCACGACGATGAGATCGCCACGGCGGAGGTTGACGCGCCCCCACGCGCCGGCCACCAAGTTGATCGCCTCTGTCCCGTTGCGCATGAAGACGACTTCCTCGGCGGACGCGCCGATGAAGGAACCGACAGTTCCGCGGGCCACCTGGAGACTGTGCGAGTGCGCCGGGTCGAGGCGGTAAAACGCCCGACGAGACTGCCGATGATGGTTGTCGAGCACCTTCTGGACGGTAGATGGCATGTAGGACGTGTACGCACTGTCCAAGTAGATCCGCCGCCTGTCCGCAACGGGCTGACGCAGGGCAGGGAAGTCTTGCCGAAGCGCCGCAGCGTCGATCAGCATGCTCTACCGAAGCAGACCCTGGCACAGCTCAATATCGGAGCCATCGAGCGAGAATTGATCTCTGAGGGAAGTAGAACCGACCTCAAGGACCTGGCGCCCCGAGCGCCAGGGCAAACCGGTGGCGGCGGTCGGTATACCAGGCGATGGCTTCCATACCCGCCCGGCGAAGAAATGATTGTGCCAGACCCCTCGTGAACTTGGCGCTGATCTCCGTGCGCATCAGCTCACCTTGGCGGAATGTGGCTTTGATACCGGCGCGCGCAACAGTCACTCTTTGGTTACAGGTCGAGCGCAAATACATCTCCATTTGGCTCTCCGCCTGGTTCCAGATCGCTACATGTTCGAAGGCGCTCAGATCGAAGTCGGCGGCAAGCTCGCGGTTAATGACCGCGAGAAGATTTAGGTTGAACCGACTGGTTACACCGGCACTATCGTCGTAGGCAGCCTCGAGCTCCCACCGACCTTTAACCAGGTCCAGGCCAAGCAGGAACGTATCCCCCGGCTGGAGCATGACACGGATCTGCCGTAAGAACGCATCGCGCTGGAGCGGATAGAGGTTTCCGATTGTGCTGCCCAGGAAGACAACGAGCTGGCGTCCGTACCGAGGGATTCGGCGAAGGTCTGAGTCGAAGTCTCCGAGAACGGCGTGTACTTGGAGCCCAGGGTACCGTGCGACCAGGTCGGCAGCCGACTCCTCCATTATTTCCCGACTAACGTCGAACGGCACGAAGTGCGAGAGTCGGCCCGTGTGCAAAGCAGCCTCAAGTAAGATACGCGTCTTCGCCGAGGACCCCGCGCCAAGATCGACGATGGACTCCGGCACTGCTCGCCCGACGATATCTTGTGCGCAGGAATTAAGGATCTCGATCTCAGTCCGTGTCAGATAGTACTCCGGCAGGTGTGTGATCTCCTCGAAGAGCTGGGAACCGACGTCGTCGTAGAACCAGCGCGGCGGCAGTTCCTTCGGATTGCGAGCCAGGCCGGATCGGACATCGTTGATCAAGAGCTCGCGCCTGTCGGTCGGAGGCGCGCAGGTATCGACGGTAATCGCCGCTTGGGCCATGGAAGCTACGCGTCCTGAACGCAGCGGAACCCTGCAAAGATTTGCCGGCGGACGGGATAGTCCCAGTTGCGGAAGGTGCAGCGCGCGACACTGGGGCGCGCGGCCCACGAAGCGCCTCTCAAGACTTTGTATTCGGAGCCGAAGAACACCTCAGAATATTCTGGGTACGGAAAGGCCTGGAAACTCGGATAGCTGCGGAAGTCGCTACTGGTCCACTCCCAGACCTCACCGACCATCTGCTCGCAGCCCAGGGCGCTCCTGCCCTCGGGGTAGGCGCCCACGAGAGCACAGCCGTACAGCCGCTGATCGAGATTTGAGTTGAGGGCGGACGGTTCGTCGTCGCCCCAGGGATAGCGACGCATCTGGCCGAGCTGTGGATCCCACGCCGCGGCGACCTCCCACTCGAACTCTGTGGGCAGGCGCTTGCCCGCCCAGCAGGCGTATGCTTCCGCTTCGTAGTAGCAGACATGCATGACCGGCTGGCCCCAGACCACGGGTCGCACGTGCCCGAATTGATCTCTCATCCACTCGTCACCGTCCCGGCGCCAGAACTGCGGCGACGTCGCACCGGCATCGGCAAGCCACTTCCTCCCTGCTTCACTCCAGAGATCGTGGTGCGTGTACCCTCCGTCATCCATGAATTCCCTATAGCTTCGGTTCGTGATCGGATACCGATCGATCCGAAAGGCGCGTAGCTCAACCTCCTGGTCCGGATGCTCGTTATCCCAGGGCGCATGGTCAGCGCTCCCGATCGTGTAGCGCCCAGCCTCCACCTGGACCATGTCGAAGGTGACGGCCCGCGCTTCCGGCGTGGAGGGGAGCTCCGGACAATAGCCACCCGGCAAGAGCTGCAGCGCCTGCAGGATGGTCTCGTCGTGCATGTGCTCGTGTTCGATGACCGTGCGGTAGACGTAGGCGTCTCGCAACAGCGGATTTTCGAAATCAAACTCGATATCTCGGAGGATCTCCACGGTGCGCGCGTCGACTCGATCGCGATAGCTCCGCACCTCTTCGCGATTCATGAGCGGGAGCGTGCCGCGAACCGCGCGCGGGTTCTCGAACGCGTCATAAAGGTGAATGTAGCGCTCATCGATGAAGGGATCACGGGCCAGCTCGTGTACCAGCCACAGCTCCTGATAGACGCCTGCATGCGCGTAGTCCCAGACCAGCGGACTCATCAGCTTGTTGTTCTGTCGCATGAGGCGTTCGTCGTCCACGCGCCCGAGCAGGTCCTCGGTTCGCTGGCGGGCATCGCGCAGCTCGTCTGCGATGCGCTCCTTGATATCCGTGGCCATGACTGTCATCCGCGTATCTCCTTCATGTGCTACTTCGAGGAGTCAGAGAAAGGCCGCAAGGTGGTCGGGGGATGTCGAGAAGTGTTGAAGCTGGTCGTCGGCAGGGCAGCGTGCCGACTCGACATAGCGTTCACGGTACTCGGCGATACGACTTGCTGCATCGGTGGGAAAATATCCTGCCGAAAAGCGCGGCAACGCGTCAAACGCGAGGTCGAACAGCATGAGCGCCTGGGACCGTAGAGCCGCTTCGGCCACACCCAAGGCACACGCGGCACGCCACTGCTCGCGCAAGACTCGCGAGAAATGGGAAAGGCCTGCGAGCGCTTCGCCGCAGGCCTTTTGGTCGTATAGCAGTGCAGTTAGGATCAGGACCGGAATCGGAATCCAGTGCTCGGGCAAGGCATCGATGTACCGGAC
>DAINCT010000412.1:0-4235 GCA_036732245.1 Chloroflexota bacterium
TCGCTTTCCACAGGCATTCGACAGTGACCGTCTCAGTGTGCTCCGACGGACATGCTGCGAAGAGGCTTGGTTAACTGACCTGCAGCGGTCGAGAGCTGTTTGACCAGCACGATCCGCAGGAGTATTACACTGTCCTCACCTTCGAGAGCGAAGCAGCCGCCCGAGCGAGTGAGCCGGAGGTGAATCAGAATCCAAGGTTCCAGCGCCGGCGCGAGTACGTCGAGGGTGCACCGGAGTATGTTGGCCTGAAGGTGATCGAAACGTTCACTCGGAACGATGCCATGATCCGGTAGTTGGCGAGATGGTCCCGGGACAAGACATGTGTGCGCGGCTACGCTGAGCGATCAGATGGTGGCTTCAGCGTCTCGTATGCTTCGGGCAGCACCTCATCCAGGAGGCGAAAGAGGTCGTCGATCTCGAAAGGTTTGGCGAGGACCCGCACTCCGGCCTCGTGTAACCAAACCCGCCGTTCGCTCAAGGTCTTCGCGTCAGCCGACCAAATAATGACGGGAATCGACCGGGTCGTCGGTTCGGCGAGTAGATCGTCCAGCACATCCCATCCGCTCGTATCGCTGTCTAAACGAATGTCGAGCAGAATCGCGTCTGGCGCGGCGGTCCGCACTATTTCGCCGGCACCGCGACCGTCCCGCAGGGCCAGCATCGTCCAGTTCCGCTCACGCAAGAGTTCCGTTACCAGATCGAGCAGTGTCTGGTCGTCGTCCACGACGCAAATGGTCGTCATGACACGGCCTCGTACGGCGTCATCGATGAAGCTTCCCCCTCTTCCCAGATCCACCATCGCATGCAGGTTGGGTTGACGTCTATGGGGCAAAAGGAGAATGTCAACCGATCGGATTCGGCTCCTCGACCTGTAACACTTTCACCCTGCGAGGCACTAATACACCGATAGCATGTGGTCCTTGCAGTGATGAGCTGTCAGTTGGGCGCAGGTCCCAGGGACGACCGGTCACAACTGCGGTGTATGTGAGGCATTTCGGGCGATCGATCGCCCCGGTATCCGTGGGTTGCCGCGGGAACCGATTTGCGCGGGTCGTGTCTCCGACCGGCACGAGTACCCCTGCCTGGTGAATCCATGCGGGTGGGGGGCCGGGTACAGGCATGCCGAAAAGGGGGAGGAAGCGTAGCGTCCGATTGAAGCATTCGACAGCGCAACACGATCAGTATCGAAACGTGGAGGAAGACATGCCCCAAAGCTCAACCTGGGCGAGAACCGCGCTCCGTGTCTGCGTGGTTTTCTTTGCCGCCGTCCTGACTCTGGCCCAAATTCCCCGCCTCTCCCAGGGCGTATTCGCCGCCGGCACTCATGCCAGGGGAGGTGTGGTGTCCCACTGCAAGGTGATCAAGTCGCAAGGTGTCGTCAAGTTCTCTGACTGGCAATTTCCGGCGAATCTGAATCCGTACACACTTTCCGCGCTAGTCGAGGCGTATGTCGATAACGCGATTTCAGAGACCTTGTTTGTGTACGACAGCAAGGCACGACTCCAGCCGCAGATGGCGACCACTGTTCCGACAGTCAAGAACGGGGGCATCCGCGACCAGGGAAAGACGATCGTGATCCATCTCAAGAAAAACCTGTATTGGTCGAACGGAACGGTGATCACGTCGGCCGATGTCAAGTTCGGGTTTCAGGTCGGATCCAACAAACTGAGCGGGCCGGTCTGTTCGGGAAGCTGCGACGTGATTGCGCGGATCGACACGCCCGACAAGTACACCGCGGTTCTTCATCTCAAACGACCGTACGTACCCGTACTGGCCTACGGCATCCCACCAATTATTCCGACCAAGTGGAAGAGCTCGGAGGGCTCGTGGTCGACCCCCAAGGCAGCCGCGCAGTCGATTTACCAGAATGTGGCATACAACTTCGAGAACAGCGACTATCCCACCAACGGTCCGTATCTGGTCACGCAGTTCGTCAAGGACGATCGCGTCACGTTTGCACCGATGAAGTACTACCGCAACCTGTCATGTGGCAGCAGTCTCAAGAGCTTGATCTTCGCGTTCTATTCGGATAAGGCCGGCTTGATCGCCGCGGCGGCATCCGGCAATACCGATGTGACCGGAGGCGGAGGCGGATACACGCAAGCCGACATGCCGTTGCTGCAGCAACACGCCGGAGCGTTCAAGATCAGCAACGTAGCCAGCTTCAGCCAGGAGCATTTCGAGTTCAATCTCGATCCAACGTACAAGGGCAAGGCCAATCCGCTGGCCAATCTCAAAGTGCGCCAGGCGCTTGCACTGGCACTCGACAAAATGGGCCTGGTCCGCAGCGCGCTGGCGACCTCCGCCGCAACTGCGAAATCCATCATTGCCTGGTCGCCCTGGGTCAATACGCCAAACCTGGTGCAACCGTACGCGGATCGGTCGATCCGTGGACAATGGGACCCGATAGCGAAGAAATATACTGCAGCCACGGGAACCGGCAAGGCGCTACAGGACGCCAGGAAGTTGATGAATGCGACACCGTACAAGGGTGGCTTCAGCCTCGACCTGTACACCAGCGCGGGCAACTCCGTGCGTGCTGCCGAAGCCGGCGTGGTGCAGAGTAACTGGAAGCAGCTCGGCGTCAACGTGACGATCAATTTCTCACCGGCGAGTAAATTCTTCAGTGACTGGGCTACCGGCAGCGAGCTCAATCATGGGGCGTTTCAGGTAGCCCTGTTTGGGTTCAGTGGCTCGCCCGATCCCGATCAGATCAAATACAACGTGGTTTCCCAGTACATCGACCGGGAAAAGCAGGATCACTCCTCACCATTGAACGACAATTACGCGGGGATTCACGACCGGGCGATCGACAAGGCTATGGTTGCCGGTGGGGCAGCCGTCAGCCCGAAGGTGCGCGCTCGGCAATACGCGATCGTGCAGCAACGATTGAACCAGCAGGCTTACTGGATCCCGCTCTACTTCCGGCCCAACATCTCGACGGTCGACCGGAAGGTGAAGAACGTCGTCGATAATCCCACCCAGATCGGGCCGACCTGGAATATCACTGCCTGGGAACAATCCAGCTAGCTCCTCCACGAGCGGGAAGGGCTTGGTCCCTTCCCGCTCGTACCCCCCCCACGTCTGTAACAATCTGCGACGATGTGGCACTACTACAATATGGAGATGGAAACGTCTCCCTTCATCGGGCCGGTTGGTGGTGAGGTGCGTAGATAGTGCGGGGCACGGCGTAGGGATCGGGCCTCCGGGGAAGAGACGTGGAGGAACTAGGGGAGATCTCGGGCACACGCGTCCTACCATGGGCGCCGGTTCCGTTTCGACGGACTGCTGCCTCGTGCGCCGAAGACTTTCGAGGGTTCGAGCAGGTGTACGAAGAGTGTCTTCCCGTGGTGTTGAAGTACATGCTGGCGCGGGTGCGAGATCCGGTTCTGGCCGAGGACCTGGCGGGTGATGTATTCGAACGCGCCGTACGAGCCTGGCCGACCTTCGAGCATCGCTCCTCCCCCATGACATGGGTGTTGGCGATTGCCCACCATGTGGTCTCGCATCATTGGAGAAAGGTCCGGACCCAGCCTGTACAGGTCGCGGAAATGCCCACCGAACACGTTGATACGAACGAGGCGACTCCTGAAGAACAGGTGGAGAGGCACGACGATGCGGAACGGGTACGTCGGGTACTGGCAGACCTCCCGGCCAAGGAACAGGAATTGCTGGCACTCCGCTTCGCGGCCGACCTATCCTTTCGCGATATTGCCGCCGTCCTGGATGTGCGCGAAGTGACGGTACGGGTTCGGGTGCATCGTGCGATGCGCCGGCTCGAGCGCATGTTGCTGGTGGTGGAAGGGTGAGAATGCGTCTTGGGCGGCGACTCAGCGTGGGGCGTGATCGGTCCCAACTTGAAGCCAACCTTCGTCAGTACTACACCTCAGCCGTCGGCGAGGGATGGGATCGTGAAACCGAGGGCCGCATCCACGCACGGGTATCGAGGGCGATCGCCGCCCAGCGCACCGAGTCTCGCGCCTCGGGAGGCACGTTTCGCTTGAAGCGTGTCATGGGGCCACATGTGGCCGCCCTCATCTGTGCCGGGGCGCTCGTGATCGCCTTCAGTGGCATGATCGACGGGGGGCACGGAGGATCGCAGGCGCAGGTTCAGCCGACGAGTGCTCCGCTCACCGGGCAGCCGGTGCGGTCAAACGGGTATGCCAGGTTGTCGCTGGGTTTGGTCCAGCCGCCCGCCAATATGGCGATAGCTCTCTGACCAGGATTCGATCGAA
>DAINCT010000413.1:0-4233 GCA_036732245.1 Chloroflexota bacterium
GCTGGCCGATGATGCAAACGCACACATCATTCAGTCAAACGAGGGGCGGTCCCGCCTATCAGCGGGTCAGCCAGGAGTGCCAGGTTACGGGCCTCGTCGCGAAGTGGCTGGGTGTACCTGACAAGGAGGCGGAGGCGCTGCCTGAAGACATCGCCCGCAGGCTCGACGAGCGGATCCGCTGCTCGTCCCTGTTTCTGCTCGCCATCGCGTCAGAGTGCGACAGGTTTTCCGAAGAGGCCCGGACTGATTCGCTGACCGGACTGACCAACCGTCGGGGGCTGGAGGAACACCTTCTTCGGGAGACCGATCGCGTCCGCCGGTACGCTCGGCCCCTGGCTGTGCTGATGGTCGATGTGGACTGCCTGAAGTCCGTGAACGACATACACGGGCATGAGTCGGGCGATGCGGTCCTCGTCGCGATAGGTCGGCGTCTGCGCGAATCTGTCCGTCGCACGGATGTTGTTGGCCGGTGGGCCGGCGATGAGTTCGTCGTGATCTGTCCTGAAACCGACGCCATCGCGGCGCACGATCTCGCTAACACAATTGTTGAGTCTGCTGGGGGACTCGTTCCTCTGCCAAACGCAGCCATCGGGTTGTCCATATCACTGTCGGTGGGGTGGACGATGGCGGTGCGGGGGCACGGACCCTGCGCGGTAGTAGCCTCGGCCGACGACGCCCTTTACCGGGCCAAGGCAAATGGTCGTGCCCGTGCATCGGCATAGGGAGAGCGTCGTGCCGCGCCATGACTCCATGCCCGCGGGTGCTGAGGAGAGGATCCCGGCTCTGTTGCTCACCAGCGACCCGTATGTCGCCAGCCACTACGCTGTGCGGCTCGATGCAGATGGCTACAGCGTGACGAACGCATGTGATGTGCGAACGGCTCTGCAGCTCGCCAAGCGCTTGACCCCAGATGTCATCTTCGCGGATGCCCGGCTCGCTGAATCGCGTCACCTTCCGGACATCTTGGCTCGGAATCCTGTTCTGCGGAGAGTGCCTGTCGTGCTTCTGGTGCCTCACACAGATGGGGGATCGGCAGATATGGACTGCCGTGCTAAGCAGGACGGTCAAACCGCGTTCATCGCGCAATTGCATGCGGCCTCCGGCTATGCGTCCAGCGGTGACCACCCGTGGCGGTTGCCAGAGCCCGCTTAGCACGGGGCCGCTGACGTGCTGTACTCGCCTTCTTCGTCGGAACCCATCGGTCGTTGGCTGCTTCCGATGCGGAAGCGCGCGGTGGCCGACACGCGGAGGCAGCTGGCTCATCACATCTGGGGCTGGGTTCTTCTAGCCGTCCTGCTGTGGACGTCGGTGACAACGTTCATGGTGTGGATGCCGACCATGCGGGCGCTGATGGATGGGCCCACATTTCACTGGCAGGCAGCCCCCCGCGTAAGCGGCGACGGTGTCACCGCCGACTATCCAGTCCTGGTGCTGGCAACCGCCTTGGTGATTGCCATCGCATACTTCGGCTGGCGCGGGGCGCGCCCTCCGTTCCACTGGCTCTTGCTGATGTGGCAGTTCCCTCTTGCCAGTTTCGTACTTGGAACTTCGATTGAGCACCCGGCCGATATGCGGCTTCGGGATGCCACATTTGGACTTGACGTCCAACTCCATTGGATCGTTCCCACTGCCTTCATCTTCTTCGGTCTCGCCTCCTGGATCTGGGTCGTGTATGAGCTGAACTCGCCTCTTGAGCTGATCGAGCCAACATGGACGCGCGCCAACCGCCTCATCCTCGCAGGCTCGGTCATCCTGTTCCCGTTTGAGTTTGTGGCGCTGCGGCTTGGGCACCCAGGAGGAAACTTGGACCGATTCGGGGTTGTCCTTCTGGCAGTTCAGTGGCTGATGTTCAACATCGGCCTGATGCCGTGGAGCGCGCGGCGCACAGCGCGCAGCCGGGAGGCGAGACGCTGAACGCCATGTGGTCTGTCCTGGCCTTGATCGGTGTTCTGATCGCGGTAAACGGTTTCCTGTCCGGCAGCGAGGCGGCGCTCATCTCGTTGCACGAGTCACGGTTGCACAGGCTGCAGCGGTCGGGGCCGGCGGGCCGCCGGCTGGCGCGTCTGGCGCGCGACCCTACCCAGTACCTCGCGACCGTTCAGCTCGGCATTACCCTCTGCGGCTACCTGGCCTCGGCTCTGGCGACGATCGCGTTTGTTGATCCTCTAAGACGGCAATTGGAATCCCTAGGCTCAGCGGCTGAGGCGGTGGCGGTGATGACCGTGACCATGACTCTCACGATTGTGACCCTGGTCTTTGGCGAACTCGTTCCTAAGCGTCTGGGGTTGCAGCGGGCCGAGGTCTGGAGCCTCAGGAGCGCCCGCCCGCTGGGCCCTCCTCGGACATGGATGCGCCCCATTGATCTGGCTTCTGCGCAATGGGACGGATGTCGTCGTGCGGCTGCTGGGCGGTAACCCCGGGCTGAGCGGAGAGGAGATGCGAGAGGACGACTTCCGGGAACTGGTGACCGGGCGGACGACGCTGCCGCCCAAACAGCGGCAGATTCTGGCCGGTGTGTTCGATGCGGCTGAGGTGAAGCTGCGTGACATTCTCGTACCCCGGATTCGCACCCTCCACGTCACCCAACGCACGCCAGCAGCCACCGCACTGCGGCAAATGGCCCGCTCCCGCCATTCGTGTGCCGTCGTCACTGCCGGGTCGGTTGACGACGTGGTAGGCGTGGCACATTTCAGTGACTTGGTCGGCGCCAGCGGCGAGGTTCGCCAATACGTCCGGCCCGCCCTCTTCCTGCCGATATCTCTGGGGTCGATGGAAGCGCTCCATCGCCTTCAGGAGAGCAGGCACAAGCTCGCGATTGTCATCGATGAGCACGGGGGTACAGCCGGCATCGTTGCGATCGAAGACCTGCTGGAGGAGATCGTGGGCGAGATCGACCGCGAGTACGACTCCGATGCCTTGGCGATCGAACGGCGAAGCGACGGCAGCGTGATTGTCCCCGGCCTGTTTCCGGTCCACGACCTCAAGAACCTTGGAGTATTTCTCCCCGAGGGCAGATATGCGACGGTCGCTGGCGTGGTGCTGGATCGCTTGGGTCACTGGCCTCAGCCTTCCGAGTCGTTCACGGCCGACGGCTGGAGGATAGAGGTGTTGAGCTTAGGCTGTCACGAGGTAAGCCGCGTACGTCTGGTACCCGCACCAAGCGCCGCCGGCACTATCCACGTGGTCTCCGAACCCGGCACGGTCGGCGACTCTGACCCAATCAACCCACACGCCAAGGTTGGCAACCCGTCGACCTCGGGATGGCTGGAACCGGTCAATCCCCATATCCTCCTGTAGAAGGCATCCGGATGCCCGAATCCGTCGCACCCACTCCGATCGACTGGCGCAAGGAGGTCAGCGCCGCTCGGACGGAGGTCAAGGCCTTCAGCCGAAGAGGCTTCTTCACACTCGTGGGGCTGATCTCGCTGGCCGTAGCCAGCCTCACAGCAGGCGTTCTCAGCCTCCGGTTTGTGATCCCAAACGTGACCTACGACGAGCCGTTGGTGTTCAAGGCGGGCGTACCCGCGGACTTCCCCGTGGGCTCGACCACGATCTTCTCCGACCGGCGGGTGGCGATCAACCGTGATCCCGACGGGATCTACGCGCTGAGCATGGTGTGCACCCATCTCGGGTGCACCGTTCGCTGGTTCCAGACCGATGTCATGTTCCGCTGCCCGTGTCACGGATCACGATACCTGCGAGACGGGGTGCGCTTCTACGGGCCTGCTCCTCGGCCCCTTGAGAACTTCCAGATCAGCCTGGCCCCTGACGGCACGCTCGTGGTTGACCGGGGCAAGATCATTCCCCGCACCACGCGACTCGCGCTTCCGGCATGACCGTCTGACTCTCGCCTCGGGGAGATGTTCCACAAGGTCCTGCTTGCGATGGATCCTTCAGAGCAGTCAAATCCTGCCGCGAGCCTGGGATCCGATATCAAGCGAAAGCGCGAACATCTCGCGCTAATCGCTGGTGTCCGACAGCGGAGCGATGTTGCCTGCGTCAGCTTGGCGGCGCTCGCGGTTACGGCGTCGTAAACCCCAAGAAGTGCGGGCCGCTTGACGACCGTGATGCACTGCACCTCCAGCACGATCGCGCCCAGGGGTAGCGCCCCCAGAACCCATCGCGTCACCGCACGCTACGTAGGTGTCCACTCCCTTCCGGAGCTGATCCCTGTTGCTCCGGTGGCGTCCCGAGGGTGATGTAAAAGTTGAACGGCGTAGCCTACGCGGTGGA
>DAINCT010000414.1:0-4225 GCA_036732245.1 Chloroflexota bacterium
TGATCGCCTCTCACCCAGATCTCGCCCACCGTGCCGGGCTCGCTGCGCCCACCGGTATCGGGATGCACGATAGCAAACGTTTCTTCTCCCCAGGCACGCCCGGACGGGACCAGCACGATGGCACGCCCATCGTCATCTGCAACCTCCCTCACTTCGTCTCGTCCCAGCGCGTCGCCGTCGAGAACGATCGACTCCGGTTCCTCGTGATGGGCGACGCCCGCAACAAAGAGCGTGGCTTCGGCAAGGCCGTAGCAAGGGAAAAGCGCGCTGCGAGAAAAACCATATGGCTCGAACGTCGCCACGAAGCGATTGAGTGTCCCCGCACGGATTGGCTCGGCCCCATTGAACGCCACTCGCCAGGACGAGAGATCGAGATCTAGTGTGTCCTCCCGCTGTGCAGCGCTGGAACACAGATCGTACGCGAAGTTCGGACCGCCGCTGGTGGTGCCGCCGTACCGTGATATCGCCCGAAGCCAGCGGAGCGGGCGTTGTAAAAACGACAATGGAGACATGAGTACACAGGTACCGCCGGCGTACATCGGCGCCAGCATGTTTCCCACCAGCCCCATGTCGTGGAAAAGCGGGAGCCAACCAATCTGAACCGTCGACTCCGAATGGTCCATCGCCTGCTGGATCATCGCCCCATTTTGCAGCAGATTGCGATGGGTCACCATGACGCCCTTGGGCGTACCGGTCGATCCTGAAGTGTATTGCAAAAGAGCGAGACTCTGCTCATCGATGTCGGGCGGGCGCCAGCCCTGCGCTTGTTCGAGAGCGACGTCTTCAGTCGTGAGCCACTGCGCTCCGGCCGGATCCTGCCAGCTTGCCGCGCCGTCGCATAACGATTCTCGAGTTGCCACGGTGGACAAGACGACCGCAGGTCGAGCATCGCCGACGATGGCAGCCAGCCTCACTGCCGGATTATCGGGACGGCTACGTTCGGGAACCGCCGGGGTAGGAATTACCCCGGCAAACAGACAGCCAAAAAACGCCACGATAAAGTCGAGTCCCGACGGGAATAGGAGCAGCGCTCGATCTCCCACCTCGCAGCGGCTCTGCAGGATCTGCCCCATTGCTTGCGCTTGTACTGCAAGCTCGGCGCAGGTCAGCGTGTCGGCTTCGGTCTCGCCGCTCCGGAGGAAGGTATAGGCCACGCGGTCTGGGTGGGCTTCGGCCCGTCCGAGAACAAGATCGACCAGTGTTTCGAAGGCGGTAGGATCCCAATTGGCCGTCATGGAAGCGTGACCGCGCGTGACCATTTGCGCACTCGGACGACAGTGGGCGGAGAGGACAGGGCAAGCGCCGCCACATAGCCCGGCTCAGCCGGTACATCGGTCAACCAGCACTCGGAACCGTGGCCAAGCTCGACGATTTGTGGGGTCCGGAACGAGCAGAGCACCTCGACGCGGTCGAGCGGATGAGAGCAGCCCGCGCCGCTGACTTTTACACAGGCCTCTTTCCGTGTCCAGGCCGTAAAGAACAGGGAACGTGCGTCTTCGCTGTTGCATCGATCGAGAGCCGCACGCTCCGCTGGCGTCAACACTAAACGAGCGATGGCCTGTAGGTGGGAGATGTCCCGAATGCGCTCGATATCTATTCCGGCCGCAAGCCCGCTGGTAACGGCAACCAGGGCTCGACCTCCCGAGTGGGAGAGGTTGAAAGACCACTCGGAACGATGCTGGGCTGGATCGAGCGCGGGCTTGCCGCTCTTCCCTGAACGAAACGCAATCTCAGCCCGCGGGCACTGGAGATACTTTGCCAGGATTTCTCGTAGCGTTCCCCGGGCCACAATCCAGCGATGACGATCACGAGAAAAATGAAAGCGTACCGCGCGGCTGCGTTCCTCACCACTCAGGCCCGCGTACAGCGAATCGAAGCGGGGCGCCGCAACGTCGAGCTCCAACGACCACACATCCACTTCACGCGTGCCTGCCACTACTCTGTTTTATACCGCCGAAGCGGGTTCCTCGGCGATACGCTGTGCCCAGTAGCTGGCCACCACGGGATCGAACTCGGCAAGGCGTTTGACGTTCTGCAAGTGGGTATAGGTTACGTTGTCGGTAGTGGACGTTCCCCCGAATGTGCCGCAGCCAAGCGTTGCGGTCAGAAGTAGGCCGGTAGTGAGCCCGATCAGACCATGCACACATGGGGAGTTCACAAGGATACGGCTAGCCGGCATGGCTTTACCGTATCTCTGAATGAGCTCCGTGTTGGATGAGTGAATGGCCGCGGTATGGCCGCAGCCGTCAATCATGAGCAGGGCTCGGCATTTTTCTACCCCATCATCATCGTCGCCGGCAGTGAACAAGCTGAGCACGGGCATCAGCTTCTCACGAGCGTATGGATTATCCGAGTCCAACTCATCCGCCGGCACTATGATGAGGTCGATTGGATACGGCCGATGGATGGTGCAGTGCGAAGCGATCTCCGCCGCCGGACGTCCAATAAAGTCGGGTATGAAGCGTCGCGCCTTGTCGTCCACCATGTGGGCGGTGAAGCGATCCGCCTCGTTGTTGTCCAGAACGGCGGCCCCTTGACGCTCGCATTCCTGTATGAAGTGCTCGCGTTGCGTGGAAACGACAACCAGGTTATGCTCCGATCCGCACGGCATGCCATTGTCGAACGGCTTACTGAGCAAGATCTTTCCAACGGTCGACGGTAAATCGGCGTCCGAGGCAATGAGGACCGGCGTATTGCCTGGCCCAACGCCGATCGCCGGTGTTCCCGAGCTATACGCCGCCTTGACCATGCTGCTACCACCTGTGGCCAGGATCAATCCGACATCCGGGTGAGTCATGAACTGGGCGGTTTTCTTTCGACTGGATCGAACTCGCACGGATTGAATAAGATCGCGCGGAGCGCCGTGCTTTTCCAGAGCTTCATGCACCAGATCGTCGACACGCGCCGATACGTTGGCGGAGCGCCGATTCGGGCTGAGAATGAGTGCATTTCGAGTCTTAACGCAGATCAGGGCTTTGAAGATGAAGGTGGAAACCGGATTGGTGACAGGTCCCAGTCCAAAGATCACACCGATCGGATCGGCAATCTCAGTTACACCGGTCGCGTAGTTGCGGGCGATGATGCCCAGCCCCGGCTTACCGGCGAGAAACTCGAAGGTCCCCAGACTGGAAACTCGGTTTTTGATGATCTTGCTTTCGATTTTTCCGATCTGAGTTTCCGCGACGTTGGCGCGTGCCAACTCCTCAGCGCGGTCCGCCACCGCATGCGCCATGTCGAAGAGAAGAGCATCGACTTTATCTTCCGGCCAGTCAACGAACGCACGTTGGGCCGCAACTGCGCGGGCAACCATTACATCAACTTCCGGATCTGGCGCATCCGTGAAGATAGCCTGGGCCAGGCGCTCGTTGGTACGCCGCAGTTTGCTCGCGGCGTCGCGACCCATTGCAGCAAACACGGCGGCGCCAACCCGCGGATTGGAGTCCAGAAGAGCCTCTATACCTTTTTGGTCGATCCGTCGCATCGACACCTCGGTCTGCGCATATGCACTGGCGGAACGCGGCAGCCCGTCGAGGAGTGTTAACTCGCCAAGAATCCCGCCTGGTTCGATATAGCCCAGCGTGCTATCGCTGTCGATCTCTGAGTGTGTGAGCCCTAACCGATCGAGATCGATGCGAACGACGCCTTGATCGACCAGATAGCAGGCGTCTCCCTCGTCTCCAACCTTAAAAATCGCAGTGCCGGCAGCGTAGGTTACCGACGTCATGTGCTCTTCGAGGATGCGTGCATCCTGAATAGGCAGAGCATCGAACAGAGCAGACAGGGTTTGAACCCCGGAAAGAGCGTCGCTCATGCCTGCACTTACACTTGGAAGATCCTGCGTCGTTGGAATCCCGTTGAAACGATTTAAATCAGGATCCACTGGCTACGAGGCGCCGATAGAAATCGCCGACGGTTTGCATGCTTCCTAGATCGGAGGCATCGAGTTGTGTGCCGTAACGTTCTTGCACGGCGGACATAAAGCTCGCGGCATCCGAGGACTCTAGTCCGAGGTCGTCGAAGCGACTGTCAAGAGTAATGGAACTTTCGTCAACACCCGTTGTTTCGGCCAGCATTTGTCTGAGTCCATCTTGTGTCGGAGCGGCCATGGGCACCTCCCGTGATTACGACTAGAGACAGTGTATTCACGAATCGATCATTTGTAAAGAAGCTGCATTGACTCACAATTATTCTTACCGAGCGGGGATACGTTGCCTCACAATCCATC
>DAINCT010000415.1:0-4222 GCA_036732245.1 Chloroflexota bacterium
GTGCCGGTATTGCCGCTGGTGAGCTCGACGATGGTACCGCCCGGGCGCAACTCGCCGCTGCGCTCGGCGGCTTCGACGATGCGCAGGGCGATGCGGTCCTTGATGCTGGCGCCGGGATTGACGAATTCAATCTTGGCCAGGAGGCGCGCCGGCAGCCCGGCAGCGAGCCGGTCCAGCGCGACCAGCGGGGTCCAGCCGATGGTCGCCAGGATGCTGTCGCAAACCGTCGCGGAACTGGCGATGGTGGCTTAGCGCTCCCGGAACGGGCGGCGATTGGTGCGCAGGGCACGGCGGTAGGCCTGGCGGAACTGGCTCTCATCGTCGGTCAGCGGCTCCAGGCCAAACTCGGCGAGTTCGTCCTCTTCCTCTTCCCCCACGGGCCGGACGGGCCGAGCGCGGGTGGGTTTCTTGGCCCGAGCCTTCGCAGCAGTCCCTGCCGCCGTGAGCGGCTCCTCCTCACCCGGCTCGACGATGGTCAACTCGTCCTCATCGATGTCGCGCAGCAGGCTCAGTGGCGGAGCGGCCACTTCATCCTGAATGAATAGCTCCGTGTCGCGGCTCGAAGAAGCGCGATGCATGCGTTCCATGCGGGCTTCTTCGAGCGAAAGGCTCAGCCGCTGAAAGTATTCTGGTGGTGACATGTCCAGTTGATCGAGCACGGTATCCAATACAGTACGGGCCACAGCCGGTATTCTCCTCCTCGTGCCGCGCACAGTGTGCGGGCGGGTGCATGCAGCGTGTGCGTAATAATAGCGATAATTCAGTGTACGTGCCGGGGCCACGCTCGTCAACGGCCGGATGCTAACGCACGGGGAATACGCGCAAGGCCGTGCCGCCAAAGATGGCGGCACGGGCAGTTGCCCCTTGCTGTGCCAGCCGTTCACGCGGCCATTGGAGCGCGTTGCCGTATCCTTCCCGTGCGCTAACCGGTGGATAGTCGCTACCCCACATCAGTCGATTGGGACCGAACGCCGAGCAGGCGCGCTCCAGCAGGTCGGGGAGAGGCGGTTCGAACGGCGATGGCTGCGTCACCGGCATAGCCCGTCGCGAGAACTCACCGAACCCGGTCACCTTCATGAAGACATTGGAGAAGCGTGCCAGCGCGAAAACCCGGTCAACCGCGTCCGTTGCCGTGGGGTTGCCACGCGGCTGGCCGAGCGAGCCGAGATGTTCAATGACGATCGACAAGCCGGGCACTGCCTGCACGAGGTCGGCAAAGGCGCTAGAGCCGAATTCAGCGGGAGTGCCGGCACAACTTACAGTCAGACCGAGACGCTCGGCGGTGCGCCAGATCGACAGGGCGTCATCGCCGGGGGATCGAGCGCCGGCTTGCAGACGGACGCCGCTTGCGCCGGAGGCGGCCAGACGCGCAAGCTCGGCAGTGGCGTGCGGTTGCTGGGTATCCACCAGCACCACCGGTGCAAAGCGACCAGGGAAACGCCGAACACATTCGAACTGGTAGGTGTTGTCATACTGCCCCATCATCTGGATGAGCACCGCATGGTCAACGCCGTGGCGCTCCATCTGGCCGAGTAGACTCTCCACCGGCTCATACCAGACAGGCGAGGCGTGGCAGTGACTATCAACAACGGGCACGCGACGGTTCTCCCTCCAGATGACTGTTGGCTGAGAGATCATACGATGTAATGAAGCGACGGATGATCGGGCGTGCTGCACCACGTGCGCCCGATCATCCGTCTTGAGCTCTTTGCGACTACGACGCAGCCTCGACTGCCTTGCCGATGCGCATAATTTTGGTACCGCAGACACCACAGGTACCCTGCGTTGCCGGCTTCCCGTTCTTTAGCGTGACAGGCTTCGGGTCTTTGATCTCCCTTTTTCCCCGGCACTTGACGCAATACGCTTCCATGGCCTCTCCCTCTCGTTACTTCGACCTGACAACACGTTGTGCAGCGCGACGATAGTCACCAGCCTCCCACGAGCGGTCACCGGACGATCATGACGGTGATTGACCGGCGGCCTCTGAGTCGGGGCCGGCAAGTTCCTCCTCGCTGCCCAGCGCCTCGACCTCCACTTGCAATCGAGCAACCAGGTGGTCGATTATCGCAGTAGCCTGCTGGGTCTCGGTTACCGCGATGCCAGCATAGCTTCGGCGGCGCTCCTCGTCTAGTTGGCCCGGTCGCTGCAGTAACTGGGCGAAGCCGGAAATGGCTGTGAGCGGCGTGCGGAGCTCGTGAGCGAGCTCCGCTTGCATATTGAGTACCCGCCGTCGTGTCTGCTCGTCGCGCTCTGTACGGTCGCCGGCACGAAGGATGGGCAGCGTCAGCTCCAGGGTCTTCTTCAGCAACTGGGCTGTTTCCGCCGACACTGCCTGATGAACAATGAGTGCCATCACTAACACGGGCGTGGATGCCAGGCGTACCACATAGTGTTTGCCGTTGACACGAGAGGTCATGGCCGCTCGCTTGTTTCCGAACGAAGGTTCCTGAGACGTGCCCACTGGAGTAGAGCGAACGAGCGTGAGCCATCCACTTTCAGTTTGAACGGATAGCTCCGCTGCAGAGGCCACGGCAAGGTTCCGGCAGAGCACCAGCAACGTGTGCAACTGGTCGGCAGTCCGCACCGGGAGGTGCTCGAACACGCTGGCCTCGTCCGGTATGGAACCCACCGATGCCCCCCCCGGTTCGGTAGACTGGCTCAGCAGCCGAATGGAGCGTCCGGATGCCATCTGGTACGTCTGGCCATCCACCGCTTGCCTCATTTCACCTGGTCTCCTGGAAACATCCACCAGTGAGTGCTTTCCGGAGGGAACTGGAACGCATCGGCACCGCTGCCTCTCTCAGGCCATGCATCACGCCCATAGTGGGACACGTCTCCCCCCAACCGTAGCAAGGGCCGTGCCGTCACTTCAGGCAGCGAATTGCCCGCAGGGCACGTAGCCGGGGATTTTGGCATCGAAGGTGATGGCTCCGCGTGTCCCGGGCGGCGGCACGCCCTTTGCGTAGACTGGACCTATCTCCGCATGCGGAGAGAAGGTGGGCGGCCGACTGGAGAAGAAGGGAAGCTGTGAGGACTCCAAGCGGCCGCTCCCTATAGTTATACTACATCCGTGCTCAATCCGGCTGCCTGGTAATGCAGGGGATCCGGGCCCGGCAGTCGTTGCGAGGAGCCGATGTCAAGGCGACCAGTGCTCGTCGTCGATGATGATGAGGCCATTCGTGAGTTCGTCCGCGTTGCCCTTGGCGAGGAAGGCTATCGCGTCCTCGTGGCGCCCGACGGCCAGGTGGCTCTGGAGATCCTGCAGGCGGATCCACCGGGACTGATCCTGCTCGACCTCTGGATGCCGGAGATGGATGGCGCCGGCTTCCTGGCTGTCTACCGTTCACTTCCCATCCCTCGCGCCCCGGTCGTCATCTTTGCCGCTTCGGCCGACGTTCAGGCGGAGGCATTGCCCGCCGACGTGGCCGGTTTCTTGGCGAAGCCTGTCGAGTTAGTGGACCTCCTTGACCTTGTAGCGCGGTACACGCCGGGCACCTGACTCCGGGAGCCGTCCGCGCCAGCGAATATCGTGGACGCCAAAAAACTGATGTTCCTGCGCCCGCCTTTGAAGTGGAGGTAGGGTGCGTGGTAGCGTATGGAGATGTTGCACGGCCGAACGTTCCTGGGACGCCCGCTCGGTATCACGCTCATCGTCATCCAGAAATCCGTCTGGGCCCTGGTCCTTATCGTGGCCAGTGTTGCCTTGTTCGCCTTCCACAGCCAGCACGTCACGCAACCCTTTCAAGAATTCTTCGAGGGCGAACTCAGCGAGGATCCCCACGATCTACTCGCCACCGTCATGATCCACCTGGTTCCCCAGCTGTCATTACAGACGGAAATCCTGCTTGCCTTTGGCGCGATTCTCTACGCCATTCTGGAGATAATCGAAGCCTGGGGGCTGTGGCGCTTCATCCTGTGGGTGGAACTGCTCACCGTGTTCGAAACCTCGGCCTTCCTCCCGTATGAGATCTGGGACATCTTCCAGCATGTTTCGGTGTTGAAGGTCGTTACCTTTGTTATCAACATCCTGATTATCTGGTATCTCTACACGCGGTACCTACGGCGGCGGGCCGAGCATCTTGCCCACGAGGTCGAACAGAAGCTTGAACAAACACTAGAACGACAGTAGCAGCCGGTCGCTGGCGAGGCACAGTAGTCGGCAGGAAGGTCATAGCGATGGACGGTAGCCCACACGGCGTTGACTTCACGGCCCACCGGCCGG
>DAINCT010000416.1:0-4219 GCA_036732245.1 Chloroflexota bacterium
AGTGTTGTTCCGCCTCAGCGTGAGCAAAAACTGCCTCGGCCTCATCTCCGGCAAGCATGGTGAACGGAAGAGCTCGCTCAACGATATCCGCCTGTAAGAAGTGCCGGCCAATCTGGGGTGCTCGGCGGCGGCGGACCGACTCCGGTAACTGCGCCAATGCTTCTCCCACCGTCGCATGGAGTCGTTTCCGTCGTCGTGGTGACAATTCGCCGTAGAGCGTCTGCTGGGTGAGGGCATGATTAAAGGAATATTCGTCGTTGCCACTGAGCCTGATCAGTGCCGCCCCGCTCGCCTCCTCCAGTGCGATCTCGACCTCCTCCTCAGTACGCGTTCCCATTGCCTGGAGGTCATCGAAGAGAAAGGACTGCCCCAGCACGGCCGCTTGGTGCAATATCTCCTGGGTGTCATCGCTTAGCCGCGAGACCCGCTCACCGATGGCTGACCGGACACTCCAGGGGACCTCGATCTCTTTCACCGCCTGGAGATCGAACTCTTCATCGTGAAAATGCACATCACCTCGTTCGATGAGAGCCCGCATGACCTCCTGGGTAAAGAAAGGATTCCCATCCGTGTGCTCGTGTACCAGGCGTGCAAACTCAGATGACACCCTTGTTTCGCCCAGAATCGCGGCCGACAGGGCGGCAGTACCCGACTGCTCTAATCGCTGGACAGTGATCTCATCTAAGAGACCCTCTCGATTCAGATCTCGCCGGACACGTTCTAACGAAGGCTGCGGCTCCGCCTCGGCATCTCGGCGTGTACCGAGTAGGAGCACCCTGCTACTCCGCGTCTGGCGCGCCAGGTACTGTAGGAGTTTCAGACTCGATTCATCGGCCCAATGCACATCGTCGAGCATCAGTGCGATTGGAACGGTCTCGGCAACCGCTTGCAAAAATCCATTCACTGCCCAGAACAGTCGTTGCTGCACATCAATCCCTTCCATCTCGCTCGTATTTGCAACACGGGCGTGATCGGGAAGAAGCCAGGAGAGGTAGGACCAGCGCTGTGGAATGTCGGCCCGCACAGACTCGGGAGCAGCATGATATACGGTCATCAGCGTGTCGATGAATGGATAGTAGGGGACGGACTGTTCCGGCTCGTAACACCGGCCACTGGCAACAAGAAAGCCGCGGGAGCGGGCCGCGACGGCCACCTCCTGTGCCAGGCGGGTTTTGCCAATACCCGGTTCTCCGGCTATCAAGACCGTCCGCCCTGTGGCGCGCGCGACATCGTCCATCATCCTGAGGAGCCGGCCTACCTCGTCCTCACGGGCGATAATTTGCCCACTCGGCACCGCCCCCAGGAAGGCTCCGATCGGCGGTGACGGTTCACGTTGCACTGCGCCGGATCGGGCGGCGATGGATGCATGTTCGAATTGTGCACGTCGATCCGGAGAGAGCCCGAGCGCATCTGCCAGCAAGCGCACTGTGTCTTTATGGGGACTGCTGCGCTCTCCCTGTTCCAGTGCACGAATGCCGCGCGCGCTCAGGCCCGCCTGCTCCGCGAGTTCCTCCTGTGTGAGGCCTCGATCTCGTCGGTAGCGCTTGAGTTGTTCAGCAAAGGGCAGACCGTGGTGAGCCACCATGAGCTTCCTCGGTGTGGGCGACAGTCGGAACCGCGCAATCGACGGCCTGATGGTACCACGGGTTTCATGTTCATCGGTTGTTGTGCCGCCAATTGTGCCGGTCGTCGTGCCGCTCGTGCCTCGTCAGTGTCCAGGTGGGCGAGCAGACTGGACGTCAGACATCTCCGTACGACAAATCGAAAGGGAGAACGCCATGTCATATCGGAAGACAATGCTTGCCATCGCTCTGCTTATCTGCGCGTGCCGCGTGCCGCACGGCGTGGAGGCCGAGTCCCCCCGCATTCCCGTGACCGTCTATCCGGCGGGTGCCCACATCGGTTACCGCCCAGTCCTGACCAACGCCGAGGTGGACTGCATGTGGGGCTTCACCTGCGAAGGTGGATACCTCCCCAACTTCCACACCAACACGCAGGACGCGCTTCACCGCATGGGTGGCTGGGGCCAATTCGCCGGCATCCAAAAGGGCGGTCGAACCACCATGGCCTTCGAGCTTTTCATGAACCGCTACGATCCGGTACCCAATGAGATAGGAACTGCCTGGAGCGAACTGGCGTTCAGCGATCTAAAGTCAGCCCTCCACGTCCAGGGTTATCACATAGATCGCCGCGAGGCAGGTCTTGTCTCGGTAGGGCACGTGGGTGGCGCGCTCGTGGCAATTCAATTACTCGGGAAGCAGGATCTGGTCGTCATGGCCGTCTGGTCTGGAACCCTGGAAATCGAGGGAATTGCACTCTACGAGCACCGGTCGCCGGCAGCCAGGCAGACGGCATGGGATTCCCTTGCGCGTCAGATTTCCCGTGCCCTAAAGGTCGGCCAGTGAGCGAGAGGAAGATATGGCCAGGAACCGTGAGCGTCTCATGTCACCCTGCCCTCATTCTTTCGAGGCCGACATCCGAGTTTTCAGCTAGGAGTTGGGTCAATGTCCAGTCGTAGTTTGTTCCTCCTGGGTCTGGTGGCGCTCGCAGCGCCTCCTACTCTGGCTCGCGCCGCGATAGTAGGTAGAACGAGTTGCGGCGAGCACTCATTGGAGTGCAGTGGGTCAGAATCCCAAAGAGGAGGCGGTGCCCGTGCGAAACGCTACACGTCGGCTACGCTACAGTCCGATCCTTGTCGTGAACCTCGGTGTGATGTATCGAAGCTCCTGTGCCCTGAGGCGATCGGAGTATCGCGAGCCGCGAGTTGTACTCCTCGGCGTCGATCTCGCCCTGGGCAAAACGCGTCGCCAGAATCTCGTCTGACGAGGTCGTCGCGCCATGAATTCCCGTCTGGGATGATGCCTTCGGTCCCGGCGCATTCACGTAGCGCACGAGCGCGATGATTCCCCAGATTACAAGTCCCCAGAAGACAATCATGAGGATTCCCATGCCGAACCACCCGCCCCATCCCATTCCGTTGTTCCATCCCATTCCGTTGTTCCATCCCATGATGGTTGTGTCCTTTCCGTTACCCGTTCACCTTCTGCAGGTGGATAAACTTGCCGTGCCAGTTGTGATACCACACTCGGCCGCTGTAGCCGTTGACTGAGAGCATTCCAGTTATCGTGCCGCTCTTGTGGAGATGCACCGTGTAGTACCCCGGGAATTGATCGGGTGTCTCGCCCGTGGTACCTGGGCGGTATCGAGCGAGCCACTGTCGCGCAATGCCAGCAGCATGCGCTGATGAGACGGTCATGGGTCCACGAGAAGAGCCGTTGCCCATCATGCCGCCTCCCGTTGTACGACCACCCATCATGCCGTACTGCGTGTTCCACATCATGGCAGGGCCGTACTCAGGGAAGACCAGGCCTGACCGTTTGTTGACGAGGACTTCGAACGCGCCGTGGCCGGTGCTCGTGTCCTTGACGATGGCATAGAAGTTGTGCTGGAACTCCATGATCTCGTCGATCACGAGGTGGGGATTGCCATACTGTCTCATATAGCGTCGGACTTGCTGCTGGGCTCGGTTGATCGTCAGTGCCCGACCACTGGCCGCACTTTGGGACTGGCTCGATGCGCCGGCACTGCCTGCTGGTTGTGCGACCACGAAAGCCCCGCCAACCAGGATGGCGCTGAAGAGCCCCATCAGTGCAATTCGCTTCATCTATAACTCCGTTGTGTAGTGAGGTGATGGGAGGTGTCCGAGAGGACTCAACTCCCTACATTGAGCGTACGCACCGGGGAGGGAAGCCTCATCGGTTGGAGACCTGAGATCTGTCTGCTGAAGGTCTGATTTCTCTGTCTCGGTGCGATTGAGCGGCCCATCTCCAGGTGAGACCGTCTGGAGAATCAGACATCTCGATACGTTCGCAAAGTAATGACAGCACTGCCTGGAGACGTGGTTCGAGGGGTTGGACTGCTTCATACCGCTTCTCGGGCCAGCTCATCTGCTTGACGGAGTGTGTCCGCTGCTTTCTCGAGTCGACCTCTTGCCTCGTGCGCGATGGGCGTAACCTGCTCGCTCTGCTCGAAAGCCAGTGCAGCAACCGGATCCATGATCTGGACACGGCTTCTTCCCGGCTCAGTCTCGTAGACGACGACATTACACGGCAGCAGGAGCCCGATCGCCAGGTCTGCTGAAAGCGCCTCGTGGGCCAGAACAGGGTTGCATGCGCCAAGAATCACATACGGCCGGAAGTCCGCATCCAATTTCTCCTTA
>DAINCT010000417.1:0-4218 GCA_036732245.1 Chloroflexota bacterium
GTGCACGCCAACGCCATCACGCTTCCTCCCTACGGAGTGGCGATTCTTCGTCAGCCTATCCTGTAGCCATAGCCGAAGAAATTGCTCGCGGCGCAAGTCATTTAGTCACACGCGGACAACTCCGGTCTATTTCTGGTACAGCACGTCCATACTATATGCCGGCACGGAGACCCTGCGGGTTGCATGGCCGAGCGTCCTCGTACCCACTTTGCCCATCGTGCCGACCAAGTTCCAGTTGCCTTTGGGGAGATTTACTTTCACCGGTGTGGGGTTTGGGTTATACGACACCACAATTTTCCTCCAGGTGTCTTTGTTGGCATGGTTCGTGAGTTCGTATGCCACGGTGGACTTTGGAGCGCTGATGAAGTTGAGACGGTTCTGAATCATTCCGGCCGTCGGCATCCGGAATGCAGGGTGGGTATTGCGCAGGCGGATCAGGCCGACGTAATAGGAATTGACCGATTTGTACGTATCGAGGCGGCTCCAGTCGAGCATATTCACTGCGTCGCCGGCTTGATACGAGTTGTCATTGCCGCCTTTAGTCCGAAGCATCTCGTCGCCGCCGGCCATAAAGGGAATGCCCTGAGCGGTAAACACGATTGCCTGGGCCAGTTCGTCCATCTTGATTTTGTCACCTTCGCTCGCGGTGGAATCGGCTGCCACGATGTGATCCCAGATGGTTAGATTGTCATGCACCGAGGCGTAGTTGATGACTTCATCGGGGCTCCCGGCAAAGCCACTCAGGCCGGTGTTATAGTGCGTTTCTGCGACCACGCCGACCTGGATCGCAACTGCCTTGCTCGGATCACCAGTGGCATAGCCCTTCACCGTGCGGTCGAATGGACTTCCCTGGATGCCGTTGCGGATCTGATCGTTGAAAACGGCGACTTTTAACCCCCGCTGCGCGCCTTCAGTCAGTTGTTGGTCATTGTTCAGAGTCGCCCCGAGATCCCACGGCTCGCCCAGGATGACGACATGTGGGTTCAACCCATGCAGCTCCTTCGAGATCGCAGTCGTCGTTCCTGTACCCAGGAGTGACATCAGATCGAAACGGAATCCGTCGAGATGGTACTGCCGGGTCAGGTAAGCCAGGGAGTCCAGAATCATCTTGCGGACCATCGGTCGCTCCGCCGCCAGATCCGGACAACATGAAGCTGTCTCGAGGGTACCAGAGTAATCTTGCCGGTAGTAGTAATTCGGGACGATGTTGTCGAATACGGTTGTGTTCGCGGTGTGATTGTAGACCACATCTTGGACGACACCCAGACCCCGCTTGTGCAAGGCCATCACCATTTGCTTGTACTCGGTGATGCGCCCGGGGCCACTGGGATCAGTGGCATAGGCGCCGTTGAGCACGTTGTACTGCAGCGGATCGTAGCACCAGTTGTATCGTTTGTAGTCGCCACTGGGAACCAAACCAGTGCCGCCTGCGGTGAGTTCGTCGATCGAGGCGCAGCGCTGCGTCGGCAGCAGCTCAACGTGGCTGACCCCCAATGCTTTGATGTGGTCCACGCCGGTGGGAGTACCAGCCGCAGTCTTGGTGCCGGTCTCCGTGAAGGCCAGGTACGTTCCACGGTGCTTCATGCCCGAGTTTGGGTTGATGGAGAAATCGCGCACGTGGACTTCGTACAGGGAAGCATCCTCGGGTTGCCGTGTGGTTCGATACGTGTCACTGCTCCAGCCGCCAGGATCGGTGGAGGCGAGGTCTACGATCTGACTGAGGAAGCCTTGAGCCGTAGGATCGATTGTGGTCGTAGCAAGTGAACCGTTCGGCGGTGCATTATACGCGTACGGATCCATGCCGGGTGCGGTGGTGCCGAAGTTCGTCACGCGATAGTAGTACTCCATGCCGTTGAGGTTGCCGTCAATGCTCGCGACCCATGTGCCGTGATCGCTCTTGACCATCGCCGTGTCGGATTGAAGGTCTCCCTGAGGATCCTTATAGATGAGCAGATGGACGGACGTGGCAAGCGGTGCCCAGAGGCGAAAACCCGTTTTGCTGGGTGTGTATACATTGCCTAAATCGGTGCCCGAGTACATGTACTTTGGGTCGTTCAGAACCAGGCGCGGATACACAGGGAGCGCCGGATTGGAGTCGTACGCGACCGTCAGTCGGTGCGTGACGTCCGGTTCGGTGCTCAGCGTGATGGTGAGCAAATCCGAGCGCGCCCCGTTCGCTCCGGAAAGATCAGCTAGAGCGGTCACGGGGATGGTGGTTCCGGAGACTGAGTCGGTCACCGTGAAGTCGGCCGGCCGGGCGGTAGCTATATCGATCGGATGCGTAAACTTTATGGCTATTCCCGTCAGGGTATCGAGAAACGCGTGCTCGGGCTTGGATTTAGCACCTTCGGCCCTCGCCGTGTCGGCCTCCGCTGCCGAGTAGTAGATGACGGGGTCACCCTGCACGATCCAGACTTCGGCGCTGCCGCTTGGCGTAGCGATGAAGCGGTCGTTCGCCGTATCTTTATCTTTCCATTCGCCCAGACGGACGATGATTCCCACCTGTGTATTGGCGCCCGGAACCTCCACGTGCGCCACTTCGCCAAACGAATCCGTACTGCTGAAGCTGTAAGCCGCGCCCGCGCCTGAGACCGGCTTGTTCGGCCACATCCAGAGGTTCCAGCCATTGGTGGTGTCCATGGGACCGTAGTCGGCAGCAAACCGGACGTAGTGAACCGTTACACTTGTGATGGCATCGGCACGTACCAACGGTATGGACCCGAGGCCCTGAGTTCCACGACCGAGCACATTCGCGCCCACGATCATCCCCAACAATACGAAGGTTCGTATCCCCACACGTCGGTGCATGCTTCATCTCCTCTTTGTCGCCATCAGCAGAACGGTGAAACCCTCGAAGGCACTTAGCAATTCCGTGCATAATCCTTCGGTCTTGCGTTGTGCCGGTGGCCCGGTCGGGCGCGATGTCAAACCAACTGTACGCCCTCCTCGCGTCAGACCAAAAACGAATTGGGGCGCGTGCTGGAGTGTATCGTTCGGTCGACAATTACACGCTTGTCGGACGAGTCTCACTGTCAGATTGCGCAGGCGAGGTGCTACACGTGAGCCATGAGAAGTCGGTCAAGTACTTTCGCGGTCGGCCAATGAGTGGGGAATAGGTTGGCTTGGGATACCGAGCGCGCCTGTCTCCGTCAGGTCAACACTGCGTATTGACCTTTTATACACTTAGTGAGACGCGAAGAGGCAGAGACGATGCAGAACAGTGTGGACGCGAAGAATCGGGGCCGGCGAGGCCTGCTGTTCGCGGTAGGCTCGATTCTCGCGGTGGTGGCTGTCGCGCTCATAGTTTGGCCCGGTCGGTCCAATCACACCCCGTCTCCCTCGACTCGTGCCTTCATACCAGAAATATCTACCATCGACCCGGCAGCTCTCGTGCCCCAACTCGCCGACCTGCCGGCCGGTTCCTCCGTACAATCGCATGCGTACGTCACGACCGGGCAGGCGTCTCAGCGGAATCAAACTTCCCTGCATATTCTGCGTAGCACCGGACGTGAGATTGGATTCGAGCGTGATTTTCAGGTGCCAGGTTTAGGGGAAATCGACGTCGAAGTCGTACGTTTCAGATCGCATGTCGGAATGCGTCAGGCTTATGCCTACTTTCTTCGCCTCCCGAGCGCGCAGGGGCTCGATGCTGTTCCGTTCAGCGGTCTGGGAGAGCGTGCGGCCGTAGTGGCCAGCTCCCAAGCCGGCTTCGTGGAATTTATGCGTGGTCGATATTATGCCGTCATCACCACTGTCCCGGCCACGAAAACCAGTCTCCGCTACATTCGCAAGGTGGCACATGGACTGGATATTCGGATCTTGCACTACCAACCGAGCGCGTGAGCGCACTTTTTACCTTCGGCTTCTTACCTTCGGCTTCTGACCAGCGCGATACGCTTGAGCAGCGTCAGCGGTCACAATCTTTTTACACGAGTGGGTGTCGACTGTGGCCACCAATGATCGGCGCCGAGAATGGCGGTCGCATATCCAGGTGTATCGTAGGCTCAAAGGAACGGGGTTGACCATGTGGCGCTTTCGTCTCCGCCGGCCGTCCCGGAACTCGCGGGCGCCTGGATTCCATCTCCTCACTGGAAATCGTCTATAGGTGGTGATGCCGATGCTTACGGAGTTTGACCTGTATCTGTTCGGACAGGGGACCTACCGACGAGCGTATGAGAAGCTCGGGGCGCACACGACGACGCGTTCAGGCGTCGACGG
>DAINCT010000418.1:0-1030 GCA_036732245.1 Chloroflexota bacterium
GACTGAGCCTGTGTGGAACACTCGGTCTTTCCGCCAACCACACCGAATGGCTACGATAAGTAGTGCCGGCGAAAACAGCGTCGCCGGCCTATGTGCATGCGCGCCGCCGGTGCGCTACACTGTCCTACACAAGGGAGCATCATGTCACTGAAAGTCATTCTTCGACAGAGCGTGCCCAATCTGGGTGAGCCTGGCGACGTCAAGGAAGTTACGCCCGGCTACTTCCGCAACTATTTGCAGCCGCGTGGAATGGCAGTTGAGGCCACAAAGGGCCAGGTCGCCGCTCTACAGGCAACGTCCTCCGTTCGTGAAGGGCAACTTGCCAAATCCCGCGAGCGCACCAACACCGTCGTGGATCGCCTGGCAAACGTCACCCTTCGTATCCCCGTAAAGGTCGGCGAGCAGGGCCGTATCTATGGATCTGTCACCAACCGCGATCTTGCCGAAGCGCTGCACGCGCAAGCGGACATCGAGATCGATCGACATCGTATCGAGCTGCGCGAGCCGCTCAAATCCATCGGCGTCCATTCCTTCCCCGTCAAGCTCGAGCACGGTATAGAAGCCCAGGTCGCGGTTGAGCTTGTTCCGGAATCCGAGTCCGAGGGAGCCTGAGCCACACCCCCACCTCTTAGGGGGACATCTGCATGGCCAACCAACCCGTCTTCCGATCCATTGACGGGGCGCTACCACAAAATATCGAAGCCGAGCAGTCCGTGCTGGGCAGCTTGCTCATCGACACGCGGGCAATCGAGCGGGTCGCTTCATTTCTCAAGCCGGAAGACTTCTTCCTTCCGGTCAATGCAGAGATATATCGAGCTATGCTGCGGCTCTTTGAGCGCGACCGGCCCACCGACATCATTACTCTGTCGGACAATTTGCAGGGTCAGGGTCGGCTCGACGACACCGGCGGCGCCGCGTACCTCGCATCTCTTGCCACAATCGTTCCGACCTCGATCAACGTCGAATACTACGCCCGCATCGTCGAGCGCCTGGGTGTTCTCCGGCGGCTCGTGGAAGCCGGTTCTCGCAT
>DAINCT010000418.1:1040-4207 GCA_036732245.1 Chloroflexota bacterium
TTCTCGCATTTCATCGATCGGTTACGACGAACGCCTGGAAGCCGATGAAGCGCTCGAGAATGCCGAAAAGGTTCTCTTCGAGATCTCGCACTCTCGTCTCACCCGCGACTTCGAGCCGCTTTCCAAGATTCTCAGCGAGGTCTACGAGAAGCTCGACCATATTCACTCCCACGACAGCGAAATTACCGGAGTCACCACCGGCTTCGTCGACCTCGATCGATTGACCAGCGGAATGCAACGTTCCGATCTGCTTATCCTGGCCGGCCGACCCAGTATGGGTAAGACCGCCCTTGCACTCAACATCGCGCACTCGGTGGCCGTCAAAGCTCATCTGCCCGTCGGCATTTTCAGCATCGAAATGTCGGCCGAACAGCTGGCCCAACGCCTCATTTCCATCCAGGCTCAGGTCGAGTCACAGCGCCTCAGAAACGGGCGTATGTCGGAAACCGATTGGGATCGGCTGGTGCAGGCCGTGGGCGTGCTGTCCGACGCTCCGATTTTTGTAGACGACACGCCAGGACTGTCCACACTGGAAATGCGAACCAAGGCTCGGCGTCTCCACAGCGAACAGGGGCTGGGTCTCATCATCGTGGACTACCTACAACTCATGCAGGGCGCATCGTCCACTGAAAACCGGGTGCAAGAAATCTCCGCTATATCGCGTGGGCTGAAGGCACTCGCACGCGAACTCGACGTGCCTATCATGGCTCTCTCACAGCTGTCACGAGCCCCCGAACAGCGCCCGAACCATGAGCCTATGCTGTCCGACCTGCGTGAAAGCGGATCGATCGAACAGGACGCCGATCTGGTGATGTTCATCTACCGTGACTTCAAGTACAACCCGGAGACGGAGCGTCCCCACGTGGCGGACATTATTCTTTCCAAACACCGCAATGGACCCACCGGGACCGTGCATCTCTTCTACCAGGATGCACTCATGAAATTCTTGGATCTAAGTGTGCGGGACGATGCCTGACGGGCCGTCTGAGCCCGACCTCGAGATACCAGGAGAGTTGTTCGACCGGTTACTGCAGATCCAGGACTTATCGGAGCTAAAGGCAGTCCTGTACGTGCTGCGGCTGGCCGGCGTGGGATCGAGCCAATCCGTGCCGGTCGCCGATCTGCTGGTTCCCGATATCGCGCGGGCCATCGCAGGACCGTTCAATCCCGAGGGCGCGCTGCAACGCGCCCAACGTGCCATCGATCGGGCTGTGACAAACGGAGGCTTGTTGCGCCTTACGGTTGGGACGACCCCGCACCGTGAAGCGTTTCTGCTCCCTGCGACGACGGTTGCTCGCAGCCAGGTAGATCGGTTGCGTGCCGGCGACCCCGACGCGAATATCGAGATGGGATTCCCGGCCGACGCGCATGTCGCTCTTAATCGACCCAACGTCTTTGCCTTCTATGAACAGCACCTCGGGCCGCTCACGCCACTCGTGGCAGATCAGTTGCGTGACGCCGAAAGGTCATATCCACGATTATGGATAGAAGAAGCTATTGTCGCTGCCGCGGATTCAAACACGCGAAGCTGGCGATACATCGAAACCATTCTGACGCGCTGGGAAGAGACCGGGGCGCCCGGCCGTTAAGCCGGATGCTGGTCGACGAAATTCCCCCCCGCGTTCCAATTGATAGGACCGATCATTGATTCCACACTGGGCGAGAAATGCGCTCGCCGATCTCCTGGTGCCACGAAACATCCTCGTATCGCAACTCGAGGTTTCGACGTTGGAAATACCTATTGCCGGTCTGCCGGCCGCGCTGGACGGCTTCACCATTGCACATGTCTCCGACTTGCACGTCGGTTCGGCCACCCATTGGATTCCGCGCTGGGCGCCCGAGGCCGCCGACGCCGTCCGGAGGGCGAAAGTTGACGTAGTCGTCAATACGGGGGATTTCTTCTGGAAGGATCCGCCGGCCGCCAAGGCTCGCGCTTACGCGTCGCTATTTATTCGTGCCGATCGTGGTGTGGACTCCCATACCGTTAACTTTGCGATCCTCGGCAACCACGATTACTATGTTCCGCTTGAGACTCGACGCAGTCTGACGGACCACCTCCATGACTCAGGCATAACGGTGTTGACCAACGAAGCGGTGTGCCTCCAGCGCGGTTCCGCGGGAATCTCACTCGTTGGACTCACGGACGAGGAAGATTCGTTTGAGCGCGGTCTTGCAATGTTGCAGACGTCTGCCCGTCCGCGGATCGCATTGGTCCATGTACCGGACCTCGTCGAGAAGATACCGCGCGGCGCGGCAGACCTGGTTCTGGCCGGTCATACACACGGCGGCCAGTTTACCTTGCCGTTTCTCGAACAACACATCGTGCGCTACGGCTGCGGTAGCAACTACGTCGACGGGCTCAATACCATTAACGACATGCCCGTCTACATCAATCGCGGACTGGGCTATACCGGGTTTCCCGTCCGTTTCCGAGCTCGTCCCGAAGTGGCACTGGTCCGACTCGTTCGTTGACTGGTGAAGAGACCTCACACTATACTTGGACGCCTAAAACAGCGCCCCAATGGGGGCGCTTCACTCGTCGTGCCGTAAGGATTTTTGATGCGAAATATTTCGTGGACCGTGGCAGGTATCGTGATCGTTCTGTTGGCCGCGATCTACATCGATCTCCCCAACACCAACCAATTCTTTGGGCACCGCGTGGCTGTGAACAAGGGTATAGATCTCGCCGGCGGTGCACGCCTTCTGATGTGTGCCGATAAGAATCAACCGGCCACGGACACGAATATGAACACGGCGCGAGACGTAATTGCCGCCCGCGCAGCTGGTGGTTTCGGCGTTACGGAGCCCCAGGTGACGCGGGTCGGTACCAACTGCATCAGCGTCGAAATGCCGGGTCTAAAGAATCAGAACCAACTGATTAGTTCGATCGGCAAAACCGGCTTTCTCGCGTTGACCGATAGTGGATCGACCAATTTGGCGGCTCAGACCAAGGTCAAGCTCGTGTGCAAGACCGCGGGTTGCGCTCCAAATGCTCCGGTGGGCGCGACGAACGCGACGGCTAACACGCCGCTATTACAGGTCGTAGCCGCCGGCAAGTACGTTCAGTCGGGCAGCGCTCAAGTCGGCTTCGATCAGAACACGGGCGGACCGAGTGTCACCTATACCCTCCAGGGCGCCGGCAACGACGCATGGTGCAACTATACGAC
>DAINCT010000419.1:0-4207 GCA_036732245.1 Chloroflexota bacterium
CCTCGGCGAATCGTCACTTCTTCCGGAAGACGAATGAGCGGCTTCTCGGGATAGCCGACCACTAGACTCCGAAGCTCCAGGACGATCTCCCCGCTCCGAGCCGGTCCTTTCAGAGCTAGGTGGACGGGCGCCTCATCCTGCGGCCGCTCGATGCGTTCCAATCGGTCGAGGCGCTTCTGGCGGCCGCGCGCCTCTTTATAGCGCTGACCGGCTCCGTACCGACGAATAAATTCCTCAGTTTTCGCTATGTGTTCCTGCTGCGCCTCGTATTCCTGTTGGCGTCGCTCCATCCGTTCGGCTCTCAATTGCAGGTAACGTCCGTAGGGCGAGTCGTACGACGTCAGGTGTCGCTGCGACAACTCAACCGTGCGCTGGGTCACGCGGTCCAGCAGGTAGCGATCGTGCGCCACGATGACGAAGGCTCGTTTGAGATCCCGCAGATATGACTCCAGCCATTCCACGGCCGGAATGTCGAGGTGATTGGTCGGCTCATCCAGCAGCAGTACGTCGGCATCCTGGAGCAGCGTTCGGCCCAGATTGGCGCGGGTCCGCTGACCACCACTCATCGTCGATATCGGCGCAGTCCAGCTCTCTGCCGGAAAGCCCAGACCGGTCAGGACCCGTTCGATCTGAGATTGGTAGTCGTACCCGGCGTGCTCGACGATGGCTTGGAGCCGGCCGTACTCTTCCATGAGTGCATCGCCGTGATCGTCTTGAGCCATTTGGTCCTCGAGCTCGCGGTTGCGTTCCTGCGCCTCGATTGCCTCCCGAAAGACCGCGAGCATGACCTTATAGAGTGTGTCCGACTCGACGAACTCCGGCTCCTGAGCCAGGTAGCCCACAACCAGGCCACGAGCGCGGCCCACCGTTCCGGAATCCGGCTCCTCCAGCCCGGCCATGATGCGCAAGAGGGTCGACTTGCCGGCGCCGTTCGATCCCACCAGTCCTACGTGATCGTCCCGCTCGATTCGAAGTGAGACGCCTTCGAGAATTTTTTCGGCGCCGAAGTGCTTGGATACGTCGGACAATGTGAGGAGCGACATCGTTCAAATCACCTGACACCGCGGACAGATGTGCGTTCCGCGCCCGCCGACGACAAACTTCACAATTGTCATCCCACAGCGTGGGCAGGCGCTGCCTTGTCGGCCAAAGACACGTAAATTTCCTTTGTAGGCGCCCGCGTTACCGTCGACATCCATGTAGCTGCTGAAGGTCGTACCACGTCCTTCGACGGCTGCATTCAAAACCGCGCCAATAGCCGCGTGCAGCCGTTTGACCTCGCCCGGAGTCAGCGTATTGGCCCTGCGAACAGGGTGGATTCGGGCAAGATGCAGCGCTTCGTCTACGTAGATGTTCCCGAGGCCGACGACCAGACGCTGCCCCAGTAACAAGGGTTTGATCAATCCTGTGCGGCGCCGCAGCGCCTGCTGGAAGTGGCGGGCAGTGAAGGCGCCGTCTAACGGCTCGGGCCCCATATGAGCCCATGGAAGAGCGCGCTCGGCGCCGCTGGCTTCCATGACGTACACTTTGCCGAATTTTCTCGGGTCGTTGAAGCGGAGTTGTGAACCGTCATCGAGCTGAAACAATAGCCGCACATGCGATTCCATCGGATCGGACGTGTCGCGCCAAAGCAGCGAGCCACTCATGCCACGGTGCACGATCAGCACATCGCCGGAACCCAAAGCAAAGTTGGCAAACTTTCCCCTACGAGAGATTCCGACGATCTCTTGTTGGAGCACACGGTGTTCAAATGCGCCGAAGTCGGGCCACGCAACCGACCCCTCGAATGGCGCCCGGATAGCGATAATTGTTCTGCCGGGCACGCGCGACGAGAGGTCACGGACCATGGTTTCAACTTCTGGTAGCTCGGGCATCGACCTTCTCGGCTATTCTCAATGGAGGTAGGCTGATACTGCCCCATTTTATCAGGCAAAATCGGCCTGAAAGTACGACGCCGGTCACAGCGGCACCTAGAAGGGTTGACCCCATGGAAGTCCTGGTCATCGAAGACGACGACGCGATCAGCGACCTCCTTCGGCGTGGACTGACGTATGAAGGATATAAGGTATCGGTCGCTCCCGACGGCGCCACCGGGTTGCGCATGGCGCGTGATGCTCCGCCCGATATGGTCGTGCTCGATCTGATGTTGCCTGGTCTCGATGGACTGGAAGTCTGTCGTCGCCTGCGCGCGGCGGACGACGTACCCATTCTCGTGCTGACGGCGCGTGGCACCGTGTCGGATCGCATTGCGGGACTCGATAGCGGGGCGGACGACTACATGGTGAAGCCGTTCTCAATCGACGAACTGCTGGCTCGAGTCCGTGCCCTGATGCGGCGCAAACAAACAGTTGAGGAGCCGGAGCTTCGGTTTGGCGACATCGTCATGGACACGCGGTCCCATGAGGTCAAGCGAGGCGATCACATGGTCGACCTCACGGCCAAACAGTACGACCTACTCGAATTCTTCCTGCGCCATCCACGGCAGGTGTTGTCGGCGGAAACCATTTACTCGCACGTGTGGGGCAGCACCTATGACTCGAACGTGGTGCAGGTGTTCATTCGGAACCTGCGCCAGCGCATGGGTGAACCAGATCTGATCCATACCATCCGCGGCGCAGGCTACGTGTTGAAAGAAGTCACGTAGGGACTGGTTCCAACAGTCGGTTTCGAGTATCGCGTTACGGTTTGACCTCGACGATCATGTCGATCTCTACGGGCGCACCGAGCGGAAGCGTTTCCACACCCACCGCCGCACGGCTGTGCTTGCCGGCGTCGCCGAACAGCTGCAACAACAGGTCCGATGCACCGTTGACGACGGTCGGCTGGTCGGTAAAACCGTCTGCGCTGGCCACATACCCCGTGACGTGAACCACCTGGACGATGTCGTCGAGGGAGGCCACGGAGGCAATCGCGGCCAGAGCATTCAGCGTGGCGGTGCGTGCGGCGTCGTATGCCGCATCCTCGTCCAGATCCAGACCCACCTGTCCGCTGGCGGTCAGCGCACCTGACACCGTGGGAAGCTGGCCGGAGGTATACACTAGATTCCCGGTGCGCACCGCCGGCACGTATGACGCCAGAGGAGGAGGAGGATCGGGTATGGAAACGCCCAGGGCATGCAAGCGGTCCGAAACAGTCATGTGCTATCTCCTTGGGTGGGTTCTCGCCATTATGAGGGTGGCATACAATGGCTCGTGCGGTGGACTTTTGGTTGCTGTGATGGCGAGCATAGGACAGGATCATGAGCGAGAAATATCGGACCAACCCGTTTTACAACGGAGTGAGCACGTTCAAGGCCGCGTTTCCCGATGTAGCGGATGCGCTGATCGAGTGGCGGGAACTGCGTGGTCCCGAGGACGAAAAGCCGGGAGAATTGAAGAAGACCGGATTCAAGCGCGGTAACTTCACGCAGGGTATGCTGCCATGCTCCAATCCCGCGTGTCACGAGGGTGGGTACGAAATCGATAAGCTCGTCGCTTCCATGCTTCGACTGGGTGAGACCGAGCGCGAAGGCATGATGCTGTGCGCGGGGCGGGAGATTGCAGAAGAGTCGCGCCGCGGACCGGTTCGTTGTCCCCATCGGATCATGTATGAAGCAACGCTGTCGATGCGATCGGGCGAAGATGACGATCGAGACCGGACGTCTCGGCGGTCGAGCTATCGTCGCGGACGGGGGCGACCACAGCGCCGCAAGGACGTCGCATAGACACAGCGCCGGCGCAAGTCGCCGGACGCACTTGGCGGTGTAGACTTACTGTATGTTTCAGCCGCCTGGCTGGGCGGGGCGCACGATCACGGTTCTGGGATCGTGCGTTCGCGTCGGCGGGCCGGGCCGGCTGGACGACTGCATGGTCCATGTGATCGGCGAACGCTGGGTACATCGACCGAACGTGGAGGGGTACGGTATGGGGCGCACGCGGTATGGAGTCACAGACGAAGTGAAGGATACGGCGGCTGACTTTTACCGTGCTGTGTCAAACAAGAACCTCAAAGCGATTGACGGTATCTGGGCGCACGAGCGCTACGCCGCGGTGGCTGGGCGCTCCGGTATCATCCGACAGGGTTGGGACAACGTACGCGGCTACTGGGAGGAGCGGTTTCACCAACTGGGGGATGTGCGGGTCGACGCCAAATTGCGCAGCTCCGTGTGCCATGCCGTGGGCGACGTTGCCTGGCTATCCGGCACGGAAATAAGAACCGTGAGCCACGG
>DAINCT010000420.1:0-4194 GCA_036732245.1 Chloroflexota bacterium
ACCTGAACGCACTCGTGGGCGCATGGACCACGTGCTTCATGTCCGTGGGACGGCGCGGAGGCCGTCCCCTACGACCGGTTCGACACGCAGCGGCTCTAGGAAACAGGCCTGGTGATTCATGCTGGATAGCGCTACGACCGTTGGCATTGCCGGCATCGGGATGTACGTCCCACCAGACGTCATCACTGCCGAGCAACTGTCGGGCGAAACCGGGATACCGGCCGACGTGCTGTTCGAGAAGTTCGGTATCCGGCAGGTACATCGCGCCGGGCCGGATTGCCACGTTTCTCAGATGGCATTGGCTGCCGCACAGGTCGCACTGCTGGACGCGCAGGTCGAGCCGGATGAGATCGATCTGGTCGTGTACTGCGGCAGCGAATTCAAAGATTATGTCGTGTGGTCGGCTGCCACAAAGATCACCTACCTGTTGGGCGCTGATCGGGCCGAAGCGTTCGAGGTCTATGCGCTCTGCGCCGGTACGCCGGTCACGCTACGAATCGTGCGCAGCATGATGCTGAGCGATCCAGCGCTGCGCACGGTCCTGGTGGTGGCTGCCTCCAAAGAAAGCGCCCTGGTGAATCGACACAACACACGGGGACGTTTCATGTTCAACTTCGGTGACGGCGCGGGCGCGGCCGTGCTGCGACGCGACCTAAACCGCAATGTGTTGCTGGCCTCGGCCAGCATCGTGGACGGTTCCCTGAGTGAGGACGTGGTGATGCGAGCCGGTGGGAGCCGGCATCCGGCGAGTGCGGCAACGCTTGCCGCCGGTGACCACTATCTGGACGTGCCCGACCTCGATCACATGCGCCGGCGGCTGGACGAAGTATCGGGTGACAATTTCCTGCGTGTGGTCCATACGGCGCTGCAAGCCGGCGGGCGCGAACGGGTGAATTTTCTGGCGCCGGTCCACATGAAGCGCTCGATGTATGACTGGCTCCGGCAGGCGCTACACGCCGACCGCGCCTATTACCTCGAGGACTACGGTCACATGCAGGCCGCGGACCAATTCGTGGCCCTGGTGCAAGCACGACAGGCGGGGCAACTGCGCGACGGAGACACGGTCGTGCTGGCAGCGGCGGGTGTGGGCTACACCTGGGCGGCGAGTGTGCTGAGTTGGGGTGCGACGCCGTGAATTCAGCCCTGCCGGGATTGCGCGACCGCGCCCCCCACTGGCTGGAGCGGCTCAGCACACTCTGGCCAAATCGGGTGGCGATCACGGACCCTGACACCGCAACCGAGTACACGTATGGTGAACTGCGGGACCGCGCGGAGGCAGCGGCGCGTGGACTGGCGCGACTGGGAGTCCGTCGGGGCGATCGCGTCGCGCTCTTGATGGAGAACGGAGTCGAGATACTCGATCTCCTGTTCGCGTGTGGACGACTGGGCGCCATCCTGGTGCCGCTGAACTGGCGGCTGGCCGCACGCGAAATCGCTGATCTGATGCGGGATGTCGAGCCGTCACTGGTCGTGGCGGGGCCGGAGTATGTGGATCTGGCCCAGGCGACCGCTCCCGATGTTCCGCTCGTCACGGCAGACGAACTCTCCATCGGCGGTGATCGCCCGCCATCGGACGAGCCGGCACCGGAGGCCGACGTCCGGATGGACGACCCCTGGCTCATCCTCTATACGGGGGGAACTACCGGCCTACCCAAGGGCGCGATTCTGACGCACGGCTCCATCCTGTGGAACGCCATCAACACTACGGTGAGCTGGGGGCTCTCCGAAACGGACGTCGCGCCCAGCTTCACGCCGATGTTTCACACCGGCGGCCTCAATGTATTCACGCTTCCACTCCTGATGCTGGGTGGCCGCGTGATCCTACCCCGTCGGTTTGATCCCGCTCAGGCACTCCGTCTGCTGGAGCAGGAGCGACCGTCGGTCATGTTTATGGTGCCGACGATGTTCGCCCTGGTGGCGGAGCAGCCGGGTTTCGCGACGGCCGATCTTTCGCACCTGCGCTGGGCGATTTCCGGTGGCGCGCCCCTGTCGCGTGAAACAGCACGTCCCTGGAAGGACAAGGTGCGGCTCTTTAAGCAGGGCTACGGACTGACCGAAGTGGGTCCGAACAATTTCGCCACCTCCGATGTGGACGCAGCGCGCGACATGGACCATACAGTGGGCAAGCTCACGCTGTTCGCGGAAGCACGTCTGGTGGATGAAGCGGGAGCCGATGTGCCGGACGGGACGGTGGGTGAGTTGTGGCTGGCCGGACCACACATGTGTGCCGGGTACTGGCGACGACCCGAGGCAACGGCTGAGGCGTTCCACGACGGCTGGTTCGCAACGGGCGACCTGGCCTGCCGCGACACCGAGGGGTTTTACCGCATCGTGGACCGCAAGAAGGACATGATCATCACCGGTGGAGAGAACGTCTATCCCACCGAAGTCGAAGCGGTGCTCTCCATGCACCCCAGCGTGCGGGAGGCCGCAGTCGTGGGCATGGCCGACGACCACTGGGGACAGGCAGTTCAGGCCGCCGTCTCATTGTGGCCCGGACAAACCGCGAGCGAGGATGAGCTTCGCGAATTCTGCCGGGAGAATCTCGCCCGCTATAAGACGCCCAAAAGGATCGCAGTCTTGTCAGATCTACCCAAGAATGCTGCGGGAAAAATAATGCGGGCGGAGGTCGGCAATCAATTGCGAGAACTTGAGACCAGGCCCGTATAAGGCGGGTGCCCTTTCAATGAGTTGAGACAGGCGTGGGCGGGAAGTGGGCGGTCCGGCACACCGGCCGGATACTTTGAGACGCTACGAAAGAGGGGTCGTACCATGGCGGAATGGCAGGTGGGCGATAGTGCCCAATTCACCAAGACGATTGGCGATGAGGACATTCAGCGCTACGCGGAGATCACCGGCGACACGAATCCGGTGCATCTGGACGAGGAGTACGCGCGTACCACTCGTTTCGGTCGGCGCGTCGCCCACGGCATGTTAACGGCCGGATTCATCTCAACTGTGCTGGGGACGAAACTGCCGGGGCCGGGCACGATATATCTCAGCCAATCGCTACGTTTCCTGGCACCGGTGTATCCCGGCGACACCATCACGGCCACCGCCCGCATCGAGCGCTACGATGAGCAACGGGGACGCATGACTCTCTCCACCGTATGCAGCAACGGTGCGGGTGAGCAGGTGCTGACCGGCGAGGCAGAAGTGCTGTACCGGCCGTAGAAGGTCCAAAATCCGGCACTGTTGGGAGGTTGGTATGCAGCTTGAGGATAAGGTCGCGATCATCACCGGAGCCGCCCGCGGCATCGGCCGCGCGTCTGCTCTTGAGTTCGCACGCGAGGGAGCGCGCGTCGTCATCGCCGATGTGGATGAGGCGGGCTTGAGCGAGACTGCATCGTTGGCGCCTGACTCCTCCGACATGGCGTACATGGTCACGGATGTGTCGCAGGCTAGACAGGTCGAGGACCTGGTGCGCTTCACGGTGGAGCGGCACGGGCGACTGGACGTGATGTTTAACAATGCGGGTATCCTGCAGCCGGCCACGGTGGTCGACATGCCGGAAGAAACCTGGGATCGCATCATCGACGTCAATTTGAAGGGTGTGTTCCTGGGATGCAAATATGCCATTCCCGCGTTACTCCAGTCAGGTGGCGGTTCGATCATCAACACCGGATCGGTCAACTCGCTGGTAGCCGAGCCGTTCCTCTCCGCGTACTGCGCATCCAAGGGCGGCGTGTTGATGCTGACCAAACAGGTGGCGCTCGATTACGCGCAGCAAAACATTCGCTGCAATTGCATCTGTCCCGGTTGGGTGGATACGCCCATCAACGACCCGCACGCCAACATGATGGGTGGGGTGGAGAAGGTCCTGGAGGGTATCGCCGACTGGCAGCCTATGGGCCGGCAAGGGATGCCGCGGGAGATCGGGCGGGTGGCGGTTTTCCTCGCGTCGGACGATTCGTCCTTCATGACCGGCAGCGCCGTGGTCGCGGACGGGGGAATGACCGCGAAGTAGGGGGGGAGACGGTGCCCCTCATCCCCGGCCCTTCTCCCGCAGGGCAGGAGAGGGAAGTTTCTCCCTGACGCACGCAACAGTGGAATCCATCCCCGGGCGACCGTCGGAGGCGAGCCGCCTGGGGATGGAGCTATGTGCTATTCGGCGGTGGCCGGTGGGACGGAGGTGGCGCCGGGAACCGCGAGATCGCGCTCGATCGCAGCGAGTTCTTCGGGAGTGCCCTGGAC
>DAINCT010000421.1:0-4185 GCA_036732245.1 Chloroflexota bacterium
GCGTGCCGGGTATCGCTTCGCCATCATGGATCACGACTCATGGCCGGCCGCCCGATTCATCCATTTTCACCTTCGGCGCGTGGCACGGTACCCCTCCACGCAGACGACCAAGATCGGGGAGAATCTGATCGCTGCCGAGAACACGCACCCGCCCCACGGCGCGTACCCCGTTCCCTATGTAGATGTCTTCCAACTGACGAGCACCGGCCTTCCGCCCCCTGGACGCCAGGCGCCTCAAGTGTGCGATCTCAACGTGCTGTAGCGCACCGAGAGGCGGGTCGCCACACCGTGCCTACATCCCCGAGAACAGGTTATTCAGCAACTCGGCGAGGGTCGGATGTGCGAAGATAGCGTCCCTCAACACGGATACACGGATGCCGCCCATCATGGCCAGTTGAACCATGGCCATGATTTCGCCGCCTTCGACCCCCAGCACGGCGGCTCCCAGGATCTGCTCGGTGTCCGCGTCGACCACGGCTTTGATCGTGCCCCGGCTCTCGCCCGTCTCCACCGCCCGCGCCACATTGGCCATCGGCATGTTCGCGATCTTCACGTTCGGATACGTCGCTCTCGCCTCGCGCTCGGTCATCCCAATGCGACCTAACTGCGGATCCGTAAATACCGTATATGGCAACATGCGCCCTTTGGTGGTGCGGTTCTTTCCCTCGATCAAGTTGGCGCGCAGGACGCGAAAGTCGTCGTATGAGATGTGGGTGAAGGCGGGAGATCCTGCGATTTCACCCAAAGCATAGATACCGTTCGCGCTCGTTTCCAGCCGTTCGTTGACCTTGATCACCCCGCGGTCCGTCACTTCAACCCCGGCCGCCGGCAGGTTCAGCGCCTCGGTGTTGGGAGTGCGTCCGATGGCTACTAAAAGGTGGGAGCCCGTCAGAGTGAGTACCTCGTCACCCACCTTGACATCCAGGCAGACTTCCCCATCGTCGTCCGCCGACACTGCATTGACGGTGGTATGCAGCAAAACATCGATTCCGTCCTCCTCGAATATGCGTTGTAGCGCCGCGGCGATCTCGGGGTCCTCCCGTCCGAGAAGCTGAGCGCCACGCTCCACGATGGTCACCCGGCTCCCGAACCGTCGAAACATCTGCCCGAACTCGACCGCGATATACCCGCCGCCCAAAATCAGCAGGTGTTCGGGCACCTCGTCAACTTCCGTGAGGGTAGTGGAATTGAAGTGTGGTACGGAATTGAGACCAGGCAGCGGAGGCTCGGCCGGTCGCGAGCCGGTGTCGATGACGAATAGGTCGGCACGCAATTTTCTCGTTCCACCCTCGCGCAAGCGAATCTCGATGGATTTCGGTCCGGTGAAACTCGCCTCGCCCATGATGATATCGACGTGGCCGGCTTCAATCGCACGCCGGCTGCCTGCCTCAAAGCTCGCGACCACATCACGTTTGCGCTGACGAATAACCGTCTGATCGATCGTTTCACCTGCTATCTCGACACCGTACTCGGGTCCGCGTCGCGCCAGGTAAGCGACGCGCGCGCTGGCCACCATCGTCTTGGTAGGGGTACATCCCGTGTTGATGCAAGTGCCGCCGATATATTCCCGTTCGATCAAGGCAGTTCGCTTCCCGGCGGTGACGAGGGCCGTGCTGAGCGGTCCGCCTCCCTGCCCTGAGCCGATGATGATCGCGTCATACTGGTCCGCGTCGGGACTGTCATTCTCCGCCATAGAGTTTTGCCCTCCATCTTTCGACGCTTGTTTATTCAAGCCTGATGCGTGCCGGCGCGCCTGACGGTCGCCGCCGCCAACCCTCAATCCTAGGCGAGCCAGGGGAATTGGGTCACCCCGAAAGACTTGGAGGCTTTATAGCTCCACGATGAAGCGAGCGCCGTGACCCGGTTGGCTCTCGAGGCGAATGTGTCCGCGGTGCGCTTCGACAATCCCGCGTGCGATCGCGAGTCCCAGCCCAGCACCACCGCTTTCGCGCGAACGAGACTTTTCGCCGCGATAGAAACGGTCGAACACATGCGCTTGATCTTCCAGCGCGATACCCTCGCCCGTGTCCGCGACTTCGACCTGAACGTGTCCCTGGATCCATCGCACGGCAACATTGACCTGGCCGCCGGGCGGCGTATGGCGGACGGCATTACCGATGAGATTGGTCAGAACTCGTTGCATGCGGGGGGCATCGACCGCCACTCCAGGAACATCGTCGCAGGCGGCGATCAGTGTCACACCTTTCAACTCGGCTCCGACACGCATCGCATCCACTACCTCGGCAACGAGGTCGGCCAGAGGAACCACGGCCAGGCGGAGTTCCAGGTTCCCGCTATCGATCCGAACAAGTTCGAAGAGGTCCTCGATGAGTCGGCCCAGGTGTTCACTTTCGTGCTGAATCAGGCCAAGATAACGTTTCACCGCATCGGAATCGGTCACGACGCCGTCATTGATGGCTTCGATCATGGCCCGAATCGAGGTGAGGGGCGTTCGCAGGTCATGCGACACGGCCGCGATCAAATCGCGTCGCTCGCTCTCCAACTGCCGTTCACGTGCGAACGACGCCCCCAATTCGAAAGACATCCGGTTGAACGCTCTCCCCAGATCGGCCAGTTCATCAACACCTTGCACCCGCACCTCCGTCTCGAATTCGCCAGAGGCAAGGCGGAGCGCGCCTTCGTGCAATGCCTGGATCTGCCGGGACGTGATCGACGCCACCAGGAAGGCAAAAGCGCAGGAAATCGTCAGGAAGTAGAGCATGGTAATCAGCAAGATGTCGCGGTCGCTGCGTTCCGAAAACATGAGCAAGGGTGTCCACATGACGTTGACCATACCGGCCACGCTGCCCACCAGGGATGCGATGGCAATCTTGGCTCCCAGGCTGGGCACGAAGCGAGCGGCGAGCACCATGGCGCTGCCCCCAGCCGCCAATGACACCACACCGGAAGTGACGAGATATTGGATAGCGGCGATGACATGGCTGCGGGGCGCGTGCAGCCACCCCACGAACAGCAGAATCGAAAGCGTGAGCCCCACGGCCAACGCCCCGGCAATGACCAGAGCGATCCGCACACCGAGTTTCACGTCGGATCGACCTTGTAACCCACGCCCCACACCGTCTTGACATATGAGGGACGAACGGCATCGGGCTCGACCTTTTCGCGCAAGCGCCGGATATGCACTGTCACCGTGCTGGTGTCACCAGGGAAGTGGTAATCCCACACCTGGTCGAGCAGTTGTTCGCGCGTGAAGACCTGACCGGGATGGCTGGCCAGGAAGTGCAGAAGCTCGAATTCGCGGGCCGTGAGATCCACCGACATGCCGTCGCGTTCCACGGTGCGCAATTGGGGGTTGATGCGTAGCCCGCCGACGCGCACGATATCGCCTACCTGGGGTGGAGCGGAATGGGTTCGACGCAGCACGGCCGCTATGCGAGCCACCAGTTCACGCGGGCTGAACGGTTTTGTTACGTAATCGTCCGCTCCCAGCCCCAGTCCGACGAGCCTGTCGACTTCCTCCGTCTTAGCGGTGAGCATGATAATCGGCACGTCGCGCGTACTCCGGATCTGGCGGGCGACCTCGAGTCCGTCCATCTTCGGCAGCATCAGGTCGAGCACGATGAGATCGACATCCGTGGAGCGCGCTACTGCCTCTTCGCCATTGGACGCGCTGGTGACGTGGTATCCCTCACGCCGCAGGTACTGCTCCACGACCTCGCGGATCGTCGGTTCGTCATCGACGATCAAGATGTGAGCCTTGGTGGATTCCGCGTTCGTCATGGCTGTTCCGATCACCGTTTTCTCCACTGACAGGTGAGGCCCGGCGGACGTATCCGCCGAGCCCCAACTGGTTGGTGAGGGCTACTCCTTAATGGTGCATCACGCTGGCGGTCAACACACGTGTCCCCATGGAGTGCAGGGGATGCATGTTCTTTTCTGCGGTCACGACGAGCTGATTGAACATGGTGTCCATGATCATGTAGTGGCCGCCGGCCATGTTCCCGTGGACGGCGAGCACACCCGCATACGTCGTCATTTTGTTATTGGTCGTGGCCCAGACGACATAGAACTTTCCGTGCACAGAGGCTGCCGCCGGCAAATTATCGGTGGTCACCTTGATATCCGCGCCGTGCTTGGTATAGGCGATCGTGGCCGAGCCGGTGGTGTGCATGGTCATCATCATCATGGCGTGTGACGCCGTCACCGGGTGAAACTTCACCATCA
>DAINCT010000422.1:0-4160 GCA_036732245.1 Chloroflexota bacterium
AGTGAGGGTCTGACGATCGGGTACTCGCTGGTACGGCCGCACGAGGTCGTGAAAGTCGCCTTCGCCGACGTGCTGACGGCGATTGAGGCGGGCACGGAGTTAGTGGCGCTGCGGGGGACGTACCGCTAGTCATGAACCCCCAGCTAAAGCAGGGGGCTTGTGTCTGGCCCCGGCAGAGGTTGCCTGGAAAGGACCGGCACGTGTGGCAGCATGACAGCTACCCGGCCGCGAATAGCGATATTCTTGGCCGCGATGGTATCGGCCGGCCCAGCGAGGCCGCACGCGACACACTTGAAGACAGATTGAGAAGGGCGGTTCGCTTTGTCGATCAGGCCGCAGGCAGGACACGTCTGAGACGTGTAGGCTGGGTCGACCGCCGTCACCACCACACCGGCCCGCACCGACTTGTACTCCACAAACGAGCGAAGTTGAGCGAATGCCCAACCGTGCAGCACTCGACGCTGATCCTTACGAGCCGTGATCCGTTCCCGGATTGCCTTAAGGTCTTCGAGTGCGATAGCCCGGTTGGTGAGAGCGGCGGTTCCCACGATCTGCTTACTAATGACGTGGTTTACATCGGCTTGAAAGCGCGACTCCTTCCGGCGGCGCTGCTTCAAGAGCCGCTTGGCGCTCGGCGTACCTTTCTTTTGCAGCTTCTGACGCAGCCGATAGTGCCGGCGCCGCAAGCCGTTGCAAACGGCACCGCTGTAGAGCGTCCCATCACTGTCAGCGGCGATATTCTTCACGCCCACATCAACGCCCAAGACGCCTTCCGGGGCAGCTGGTTCAGGCGTGGGCACATCGGCCGTGGCGTACAGGTAGAACGTCCCATCCAGGTAGACGAGATCAGCTTGGCCCTTCAGTCGCTCTACCAGCGGCCGCTGGTACTCCCCGAACAGGTAGGGCATCACCTGGCGGCCAGCCAACGTCAGCAGCGAGACGCGATCCAAGCCCTTGAAACTACAGAGACGCTGATCGTAGACGATGGCACCATGTGCCTTGAAGTGCGGTTGGACGGACTTGTCTCGCTTGTAGACCTCGCAGGTCTTGGCAATCACCCGCACGGCCATCTGCGCCGGCAAGCCAAAGTCGTCTCTGATCTGCCGGTAATAGGCCCGCTGCAAGAGGTACTTGTTGGCGGTGTGCTGCTCGAAGGCTTTGCCGGCCAGCCAATCGCACGCTGCGTTGAACCGTTCCATCGTCTCCAGCAACGCCGCCGCCTGTTCGGCAGTAGGCGCGAGCTTGAGTTTCACGACGAGTTTCATCCCAGAAAGTGTACCATAATGCTTAGACGTAATGATGCAATCTATAAGGAGGCGCGCTTCCTCCCCCGCTTAAAAGCGGGGGCTTCCGCGCGACATTCTTGGTGAGTGGCTACTTCACCGTGATGCAACCGTCAGGGCTGAAGCGGGTCGTCCGCGCTGATCACACGGTGCTCTGCACGCTCCCGCCCGTACCAACTCCCGATCAGCACACCGAGCCCCTGGCCGAGTTGGATGTGCCGTCCATTGAGGAACTGAAAGCGTGGCGTGCCGAGCGGGGCTGGTCGCAACGGCAGGTTGCCGCCGAGTTGGGCGTGCCCCGCTCGGCGATAGGCAACCTGGAAACGGGGATGCGTGCCAATCCCGCGTTGCGGCTGCGCGTGGCTGAGGCGCTGGGGCATCCGCTTGGAGCGGCTACGGCGACGGAAGAGGCGCAGCGCGATGGCGTGCCGGCCAGGGAGATCGAATGATGCCCAAACCGAGCAAGAAAGCCTCAGAGAAACTGGCTATCTACCTGCTGATGTGCTCAAAATGCGCCAACCACTGGCGCATTTACAAAACGCCAGCCTACCACCGGATTGTCTGGTGCCCATTTTGCAGGCAGAAGACGGAGCACGCCTGATGGCCGACCGAACACACATTCAATGGACGGATGCCACGTGGAACCCGCTTCGCGGTTGTACCGTGGTCTCTCCAGGCTGCGCACATTGCTATGCCGCCCGTGTGGCGTCTCGTTTCTCTGGTCCGGGCCTGCCCTACGAGGGGTTGGCGCGCCGGACCAAAGCCGGGCCAGTCTGGACAGGGGACATACGCCTGGTGCGCGAGCAGTTGGACCAACCGCTGCGTTGGCGAATGCCCCGCAAGATTTTTGTCAACAGTATGAGCGACTTATTTCACCCCGGCGTGCCAGACGAATTCATTGCCGAGGTGTTCGGGGTGATGGCCGCGGCGCCACACCACACGTTCCAGGTGCTCACCAAGCGGCCGGAACGGATGCAGGAGGTGTTGACCTCGGCCGCCTTCAAGCGCGACCTGTACGAGTATTGGTGGACCTACAGACGCCTCCCTGAAGGCGACCAATATGGGCAGGACGATCTGTTGCGGCACGTGTGGCTCGGTACGTCTGTCGAGGATCAGCAGCGGGCCGACGAGCGTATCCCGCACCTACTGGCGACGCCGGCGGCGGTGCGCTTTCTGAGTTGTGAGCCGCTGCTAGGGCCAGTGGATCTTTCACAATTCCTACGCTATAATCCAGGCTATGAGCAACATACGGAAGGCCGAGGAATCGGTGTACGAAGCGGTGATCAGGGGGGAGATCGAGATCGACTCGGAGGGGAGGGTCTGGCGCACGGGGAAGCGTGGATGGGATCGGTGGCAGCGGGCGGTTCGGACGAACCACTGCGCAACGGTGCGAGCGGAGCATCTGCTTCCGACCGGGTATCTCCAGGTGCGGGCGATGCTCAATGGGAGGCGTCACAACGGACTAGCGCATCGGCTGGTGTGGCGTCATTTCAATGGTCCCATTCCGGATGGGTTGACGATCAATCACAGGAACGGCGTGAAGAACGACAATCGGCCGGAGAATCTAGAGATCGTCACTCCCTCAGAGAACGCGAAGCACGCCGTTCGCGTCCTGAAAGTTGGTCGGACAGCACATCAGAACGGCGAGGCGAATCATGCGGCGAAATTGACCGCCCAACAGGTGCAGGAAATCAGGATGATGCGGGCCTCGGGCGAGAGGCTGCTGTCGATCGCAGCGGCCTTTGGAGTGACATTCCAAGCGATCTCCAAGATCGCGCGAGGCGACAGATGGCGAAGTGGGTAATCTGTGGCGGTGAGAGTGGACCGAACGCCAGACCGATGCATCCCAACTGGGCTCGTTCTCTACGGGATCAGTGCCAGGAGGCCGGTGTCCCCTACTTTTTCAAACAGTGGGGTGAGTACGTGCCTGCCCAGGAAGGATGTTTGGTGGCATCCCATGATGCCGCCGTAGCGGTCACACATGACCGTCGTTTCGTGTTTCCGTCGCCGTATGGCGGCAGCGAGGAACAGGATAGCGGCAGCGGGCAACAGGTCTTTCGGGTTGGCAAGCGCCTTGCTGGGCGGCTGCTCGACGGCCGCGAGTGGAACCAGTTCCCCGAGACTGGCTCTTCCGTGCCATGAGCCGCTCTATGGCTTGTCCACGATGTGGTGGTGACGTGGAATTCGAGACTGAGCGCGTCGACTCGGGAGATGGTGTGTGGGCTCAGCCCGGCATCGTCGGCTACGTGCTGTGGGAGCCCGCCCTCCCCGGCGGCATCGTGAACAAGGACGGCGATTACTGCATGACGGCGTGCGGATGCCTTTTCACACCAAGGGAGATTGATGCACTGGACGACGCCGCGACGAAGGCGGCAGGAGAAGGAGAACGACCGTGAGCGACAAGACCCTTGCAGAGTCCGACCGTTGCGCCGAGAACGAGTATGGTGATCGCCACTGCTGGCATTGGCGAGGCGATCCTCCGAACATCCGCACTATTGTTCAGGCGAATTGTTGCTGGTGCGGAGTCTACCGCGCCTTCGGCTACGATGCACTGCTCTCTGGCGCGGCGCCGATCACGCCGACCGGCCCGTTCCACGGCAACGCCTACGCCGAGAAGTTCAAGCACCGCGTGTTCGGCGGATGGACGAGCGGCGCCGACATCGCTGAGCGGGAAACGCAGGATCGTCTGGCTGCGCTGCGCACTGAGAATGGCCACCTTCGAGCGTGGGCCGAAGACGAGCAGGCGAAGATGCAGTACGCGGCACACGCCGACAGCACGTGCAGACACACCGAAATTGTTGCGGCCTATCTCGATCTGCTGAAGCGCGAGAATGCCACACTGCGCCACGCTCTCGAGAACGTGCTGTGCTACGAGAG
>DAINCT010000423.1:0-4157 GCA_036732245.1 Chloroflexota bacterium
GGAGTAGACGCGCACGTATGCCAACCGTCCCACATACGGGTCGGACACGATCTTGAAAGCAAGACCAGAGAACGGCGCGCTGATTTCCGGGGCACGAGGCTCTTCCTCATCGGTCCTGGGATTGATGCCCATCATCGGGGGAACGTCGAGCGGGGACGGAAGAAAGTCCACGACGGCATCGAGCATGGGCTGCACGCCCTTGTTGCGCAGTGACGATCCGCAAAGAACGGCGACCATGCGGTTGGAAATCGTGGCCCGGCGGATGGCGGCCCGAATCTGTTCGGGTGCGATCTCGGCACCTTCCATGTGAGCGAGGTACAACTCTTCGAATTCGCTATCGACGAGCGAAAGCTGATCGAACAGCTTCTCACGGGCGACCCGTGCCTGTTCCGCCATGTCCGCGGGGATCTCGGTCTCCGAGAGCTGGGTGCCCAGGTCGTCCGTGTACACGATGGCGTTCATCTCGACGAGGTCGACCACGCCGGCGAAGTCATTCTGCGAACCGATGGGGAGCTGAATGACGACGGTATGGGCACCGAGGCGGTCCTCGATCATGCCCACGCAACGCTCGAAATCGGCGCCCGTGCGGTCCATCTTGTTCACGAAGACGAAACGGGGCACGTGGTACTTGTCGGCCTGGCGCCACACAGTCTCGGACTGCGGTTCCACGCCGGCGACCGCGTCGAGCACCACGACACCGCCATCGAGGACGCGCAGGGAGCGCTCGACTTCTACGGTAAAGTCGACGTGACCCGGGGTATCGATGATGTTGATGCGGTGGTCGTTCCAGAAGGTGGTCGTGGCAGCGGAGGTAATCGTGATGCCACGCTCGCGCTCCTGCTCCATCCAGTCCATGGTGGCGCCGCCCTCGTGGACCTCGCCTACTTTGTGAATGACGTTCGTATAGAAGAGTATGCGCTCAGTCGTCGTCGTTTTCCCGGCGTCGATGTGCGCGATAATTCCAATATTTCTAGTCGTTTGGAGAGAAAATTCCTGTGCCATGAGTTATGACAACACCATGCTGCGTCAGCGAAGCGCTTTCTCGGGAGGAATCCCGAATGCGCTCTTATTCCCTTATAGACGGAGGAACTAGAACCGGTAATGCGCGAAGGCCCGGTTCGCTTCAGCCATGCGGTGCGTGTCCTCCTTTTTCTTGATCGTGGCGCCGACGTTCTGTGCAGCGTCGAGCAGTTCAGCGGCCAACTTCTCGGCCATGGATTTGCCCGCACGTTTGCGGGCGGATGTAATGAGCCAACGCATTGCCAGGGCACGACGTCGATCGCCCCGAATCTCAATCGGAACCTGATATGTCGAGCCGCCCACGCGGCGAGCTTTCACTTCGAGCACGGGAGTCGCATTGCGGAGCGCGAGCTCGAAGGTGTCGAGCGGATTGTCGCGTCCGCGCTGCTCGACCACGTCGAGCGCGTCGTAAAACACCGTATAGGCGACGGTCTTCTTCCCGTCGTGCATGAGATTATTTACGAACTTGGCAACTGTGCGGCTCCGATATTTCGGATCGGGTGTAATGACCCGTCGCGACACTTTGGCACGCCTTGGCACTTGCTTTCCTCCGGTGGGCTAATCGTTGGCGATAATTCTGACGAGCCTCGTGACTCGCCGGTTACTTGCTGGACACGTGCAGAGGCACTGCCATGGATAGTGGCCATGTTTGGCAGTGCCTCAAGGATGATTAACTTGTTGACCACGGGCCCTCAGTGGACCCGGGTATCAACTACCTTTAGGACGCTTGGCCCCGTATTTTGAGCGACCCTGCTTCCGGCTATTTACCCCCGAAGCATCAAGTGTGCCACGGATAACGTGGTACTTCACACTCGGCAAATCCTTCACTCGACCTCCGCGGATCAGAACCACAGAGTGCTCCTGCAGGTTGTGTCCCTCTCCTGGTATATATGCTGTTACTTCGCGATTGTTACTCAGTCTCACCCTGCAGATTTTTCGGAGCGCCGAGTTCGGTTTCTTGGGAGTCATCGTACGCACCTGGGTGCAAACTCCCCGTTTCTGCGGAGCACCTCTGAGCTTCAGCCGCCGCTGCTTCAACGTGTTGTACGAATACTGCAAATCCGGCGTTCTCGTTTTCTTTTGCGCCAGTTTGCGACCTTTTCGTACGAGCTGACTAGTGGTGGGCAAAACCCTTCTCCTCGGTGACGAACTGAGCGCAGCCCCCACGCGTACGGGGACTGCGCTCCATCAGTATATCAACCTACCTCATGCTGGTCAAGGCCGCTAGCGACCGGCTCAGCGTCGAAGACCTCTTCGCCACCCGGCGTGACGAGCACTTCGCTTTCACTCGTGCTGTCGCCGTTGGTGGGCAGATCGCCCAGCAGTTCCGCGGCTTCCAGCTCGTCAACTTCGCCGACGAACAATGGCTCGCGCGGCTGCTGACGGGCATACAGCCCGGTGCCTGCCGGGATCAGTTTGCCGATGATGACGTTCTCTTTCAGACCCACCAGACGGTCGACGTGACCACCGATGGCGGCATCGGTCAATACCTTGGTGGTGTCCTGGAAAGACGCTGCCGCCAGGAAGCTATCGGTCGTCAAGCTGGCCTTGGTGACACCCAGCAGCACGGTCGTCGCGGTGGCCGGTTCACCTCCCTGGGCGAGCACGGCCGCGTTGATGCCCTCGTACTTGAAGCGATCGACCATCTCGCCAGGCAACATCTCGGTATCGCCCGGGGTGTCGACGCGAACCTTGCGCAGCATCTGGCGGACGATGACTTCGATGTGCTTGTCGTTGATGTTCACGCCCTGTGTGCGGTAAACCTTCTGGACCTCGTCCACCAAGAACTTCTGCACATCCTCGCGACCCATCACGCGCAGGATGTCCTGCGGATTGGACGAGCCATCGGTGAGCTGCGTTCCAGCATTGATGAAGGCGCCATCGGCCACACGGACGCGGGCGAGGGCCGGGACGGTGTAGGTCCGGACCTCGAGCGGTTCCGGCGCGATGATGATCTGCCCGTCTCGCTCGGTAACGAGGCCGGTCGAAGTGGCGACGATGTCCTCGCCCGGTTCCTGCTTCTTGCCCCGCTTCGACGGCCGGGCCAAAACAGTGCCCGGTCGCACAATGTCCCCGTTTGCCACGGCGAGTGTGTGAGTCGTGCCCAGGTCATGGCGCTCGGTGGCCTCCTCCTCGGCGGACGATACGATGATGCGCTGCTCATTTTCTTCGCGTTCGATTCGTACCATGCCGTCGATCTCGGAGATAACCGCGACCTCTTTCGGGACGCGGGCCTCGAAGAGCTCTTCGACGCGCGGCAGGCCCTGAGTGATGTCGGAACCCGCCACACCACCGGTGTGGAAGGTGCGCATGGTGAGCTGCGTTCCCGGCTCACCAATCGACTGAGCCGCGATGATGCCCACGGCCTCGCCCATCTCCACCGGATGACCGGTGGCCAGGCTCCAGCCGTAGCAATGGCGGCACAGCCCCTGCTTGGCGATGCAGTTCAGCGGGGACCGCACCATAAACGTGGCAGTTGGATTCTTCTCCATGGCCGCGCTGATCTCATTCGCGGCTTCCTGGCTGACCGGCTCGTTCGCGTCCAGGATCAGGGTACCCGTCTCCGGATCGTAGAACGGCGCGGCGCTGTAGCGACCGATCGAACGACGATGGATCGGCTCGTTCATGCCGTCGGCGTGCGACTTGTCGTGCAGGACTAATCCGCCGGTCGTACCGCAATCTTCCTCGCGGATGATCACGTCCTGGGCGACGTCGATGAGGCGCCGAGTCAGGTATCCCGATTCGGCGGTGCGGAGGGCCGTGTCGGCCAAACCTTTGCGCGCGCCGTGGGTCGAAATGAAGTATTCGAGTACGGTGAGACCTTCACGGAAGTTCGACAGGATCGGTAGATCGATGATCTTGCCGGACGGATCGGCCATGAGACCGCGCATGCCGGCGATCTGCCGGACCTGAGTAAATCCTCCCTTGGCCGCGCCCGAGACCGACATCATGTAGATCGGGCCCGCCGGGTCCAGGGACGTGGTCACCGCCTCCTCAACCTCCTGGCTGGCCTGCGTCCACACGTCAACCGCCTTGCGGTATCGCTCTTCCTCCGTGATCAGCCCTTCCTCGTACTGCTCCTGGACCCGCAGGACTTCGTCCTCGGCCAGGGCGATAATGCCGGGCTTTGCTTCGGG
>DAINCT010000424.1:0-3739 GCA_036732245.1 Chloroflexota bacterium
CTCCCTGGCCGAGCAGGACCGGCGAGATCGCAATGTGCAGTTCATCAATGAGGCCCTCACGAAGATACTGCCGGACTGTGTTTGGCCCACCGCCGATCCGCACGTCCATGCCGGCAGCGGCCTCGCGTGCACGGTCGAGCGCCTCGTGAATGCCCCCTGTGATGAAGTGGAACGTCGTGCCGCCGTCCATCTCGATGGGGGGACGCGCCTGATGGGTCAAGACGAAGACGGGAGCGTGATACGGTGGGTTATCTCCCCACCAGCCTTTCCAGTTGGTGTCCGGCCAGTCTCCACGAATGGGGCCGAACATGTTCCGCCCAAGAATCCAGGCCCCAACATTCTGGAAGCCACGGGCGGCGAAATCATCGTCAATTCCGGTTGTGCCGCCATCCTTGCCGAACAAGGCCCGCTGGAACGTGCGTGTTGGGACTAGCCACTGGTGCAGCTCCGTCCCGCCCACGCCGAGCGGATTGTTGATGTCTTGATTCGGACCTGCTCCGTATCCGTCGAGCGAGATGGTGAAGCCGTTAACGCGTACGCGTGCCATCGTTTGCCTCCGTTTAGACGCTTAACAGACAATCAACGGACGCTGGCGTCCGGACATGGCTATTGGTAGGGAAAGATGGTGTCGTGCGCAAGCTTTTGTCTTCACGGCGAGTCGCGTCCAAGCTGTCTCGACACCACGGTCAATGTACCGGACACCAGTGAGGGCAGTAAATCCGCATCATTGCCCGGTTTGGAGACAGGCCAGAAGCAACGCTCAACGACCGCTGGTGGCCGGTGATTGCACTACCTGCGGCCGGCAGCTTCCGACCCACAAGCAACATTCGTGTCATCCCAAACCGGCCATTCGCGAATGGACGAACAGCTAAGCTACCGGCGGCCGTGATAAGGGCCTGAAGTCAGGGAAGCTCACCTTAGTCCGGGGACACTCCACGCGCGGGTCGAGAAAATATGTTGACGAGATTTCCATCCGGGTCACGCAACAGTAGCGAGCGATTTCCCCACGGCATCAAGGTCGTCGGCATCACGATGGGCGTCCCCGACGCATTCATCCGTTCGAATACTGCGTCGACGTCCTCCACTTCGAGCTCCAGGATCGCCGACTGATTCGCAGCCGCGGTAGCAGCACCGACATTGAAGAGCTGGATCAGATGCTCGGACGAAATCGCAAGCACCGCCCCTTCGAATCGCATTTCGGCAAATCCATCCGCCAGCCGTGCAGCCTCGATACCGGAAAGCCTTTGGTAAAACTCGACCAGCCCTTCGAAATTCCGGGTGACTACACGAACAGAGGCGAACTTCATTTTGAGCTCCTGGCTAAGAAAGGAAGCTCAGTCTAATGGCGGACCCTGTCAGATTCTGGCAGTATCCTGCGGCTCGCCGCGTCGTTGGCCTTCCTCCACTCGCGAAGCAGCGTTGCTCGTCTTTTCGGGTAGCGCTCCTCCATTCGCTCGACGTCCGAGATCCGGTCCGAGCGGAAATTCCGAAAGTCTGCTCGAAGCTCGCACCAGCACATCAGCACCCGCGCCTGGTCGAAATAGACCAGGGCAAAGGGCCAAACGACACGCTGCGAATGAACGCCACTGCCGTCCACATAAGTCATCTTGAGCTTTTGCTCTGCTCGGACTGCGGCACGTAGAAGATCAGACGAGACCGTGTGGGCAGGTCCTTTCAACGGCGCGCCCACCAGCAGCGACGATTCCTCCAGCTCGCGACGCAGTTCTGTGGGCAGTACGGCGGCGACCTTCGCAAGCGTGCTCAGCGCACCGGCCGACAGCGTCTTGTCGCAGCGATCGGCTACCCAGCGCATGCCAAGAACCAGCGCGTCGAGTTCCTCCGAACTGAACATCATGGGCGGCAGCATGAAGCCCGGTTTCATCACGTAACCAACGCCCGGCTCCCCCTCGATCGTGGCGCCTTGCGCCTGCAAACTGGCGATGTCCCGGTATAGCGTGCGGATGCTCACGCCGAGCTCCTCGGCCAATATTTGACCGCTCACGGGACGTCGATAACGCCGCAACAGTTGCAAGAGACGAAGGAGACGTTCGGAGCGGGTCATACGTGAATCCTGATATCGACACTGGGGTGATCGACGCCCAAGTCGAATGCAAGCGTTGGCGTCCAGACAGACATTGCATTGTCGACGATCTATGCGGCACTGTTGAACGTGTCAACTGGCCGATTGGAGACGGTCTGTCAGTGCGGGAGGCAACCCGCGCGCAGTCTCTCTTCAGTCGCTTTCGACAAGCTGCATGACGATGGCCCTGGCCGAATCGAGATGGGCGACGGTCATCGCGCGGGCGCCGCGCGCGTTACCGTCCCGGCACGCCTGCAGGATGTTCTCGTGCTCGATCTGGAAGGAAGGCGTATCCGCAAGCAAGGTGCTCTGCAGTCGCTCATAACGTTCGACCTGGCCGCGCAGTTCTTCGATCGCGTTCAGTTGACGGGCATTGCCGCAGCACGAATACAGCAGCGTGTGGAATTCCCGGTTGAGCTCTCCCTGCCGCTGCGCGGAGCCCGCATCGCCCAGCAAGCGGTGGACAAGCTCGGCGCGTGCCAGCGTCTCGTCATCGAGTTGCTTCACGCTGCGGAAGATCGCATCTCCTTCAAGCAGCGTCCGCAAGTCGTAGATCTCCTTCACGTCTGCCGCCGTCAGCGTGCGCACGACTGCGCCGCGGTTTCTGAAGATGTCGAGCAAGCCTTCGCGCGCCAGTTGTTGAATGGCCTCGCGCATCGGAATCCGGCTGATCCCGAACCGGTCGGCCAGGTCGCGCTCGACCAGCCGCTCGCCGCCCTGCAGCTCGCCGTTGGTAATCATCTCCCGCAACGATGCGGCCACCGTGTCTGCCGTGGAGTCGAATTTTGCTTCCATGATCGCGTGCTCGTTCAAGTGGAATAATGGTATACCAAGTTGAGTTCCCATGCCAGAATGCGGCCGGCAGGTCAGGGCGACGGGTGAGCGCCAGCGCGGCGGGTTCATCGTCTACGTTCAACGTTTCGATAGCGAAGGAGAGCACCATGGCACACGGCGAACACCAATACCGCGTTTCAGTGCAGTGGATCGGCAACAAGGGCACCGGCACATCTGGGTACCGCCAGTACGGCCGCGATCACGTGATCCGCGCGGGGTCCAAGCCGGACATTCTGGGTTCGTCAGATGCGGCGTTCCTCGGCGATGCCGCGCGCTGGAACCCGGAGGATCTGCTGCTGGCTTCGGTCTCGGCTTGCCACAAGCTTTGGTACCTGCATCTGTGTGCCAATGCAGGCATCTGTGTCGTCGGCTACGTCGACCACGCAGAAGGGACGATGATCGACAGCCCCGACGGTGGACGCTTCACGGGAGTGGTCTTGCACCCCCAGGTGACCATTCGCTCAGGCGACGACCCTGCGCTGGCCGCCAAGCTGCATCACGAAGCGCACGCGCAATGCTATGTGGCGAACTCGGTCAATTTTCCTGTGCGGTGTGAGCCGAAGATTGAGGTCGCTGGCGCGTGAGGCCGTTCGCCCACAGCCGATGCCAGTCGTCCTGATCCGCCGGCAACGCATCGCGTATTTGAATCGTGTCGGACATTCGCTAGATCCCCTTCATCGGCATGACTGGCCGGTGAAACTCCGCAACGCGAGCGCGAAGCCCGTCACTGGCTTGCTCGATCGACGCGCAGATGCTTTGGTGCGCTTCCACATCTGTAGCAAGCTGCCGCTCCGACTGCGTGAGCAGCGATGCCATGTCGTGGCC
>DAINCT010000424.1:3749-4157 GCA_036732245.1 Chloroflexota bacterium
CAGAGGATAGCGCGGCCCGCGAATCCCGTTCGTGCCGACGGGCCGCCGCCGTTCGTTCTGCGCTCAACCGCAGCGCGCGGGTCGAGCGCTTGTGCGATCTCCTCCCGAGACAGTGATAGCGCCCGCCCCGTCGTTTCCTGGGCGGCGCGCGATACGAGATCCGGTGGAATGTCTGCGACGCCCAATCCCGCATCGATCGCCAACCTGACAACACGCCCCGTGATGTGATGCGCTTCCTTGAACGAAAGCCCCTTCTTCTGCACGAGCAAGTCGGCCAGATCCGTTGCCGTTGAAAAATTCACGCCGGCCAGTTCTGCCATGCGTTGGGTGTTTGGCATGGCCCGGTTGATGACCTGGTCCACCACCGGAATCGTATCGACCAGCTCGTCAACGGCTTCGTCCCAGAGC
>DAINCT010000425.1:0-4144 GCA_036732245.1 Chloroflexota bacterium
CGGCTGTACGCGGCGGGCGCTGTCACGCTTGGAGGGCCGCACGCGGCTGTAGACAGTTTCCTCGGCTTGCAATATGCCGACCTCCGCGCTGTCACCGCCATACAGAAGCAATCACCGCGAAAGCTCAGGCGCATTTGGGGCATGTACTCGCTCGGGCAGTGGCTGAGTTGGGTGAGAGGTAAGGCGCCGTGACACCTTTACTCCTCGGCCGTTGGGAAACGCGCGTGGTCATGATGGCGACCATAGGCGTGGTCATCAGCGCCGCGTTTGCCGCTGGCTTGCGCAGTAATATCCCGTTCATAGTCCTCGGTTGGGTGGTCGCCTTTGGCATCGGTTGGGACATCGTATTCTTCCTGCTGCAGAAGCTTCGCTGGGATCGTGACTGGCCGGCAGCGTTTGCAATCCTGAGTGGCATCGTGGAAGGGGCGCTCATTTACGCCCTCATCAGGAACACCGGGCTACCGGGTATTCACAAGGGGGCGGTGTCTACTAAGGTCTTCATAGCCGACTACGCCCTCATCTGGGTGCTCGCATTCGCCTGGATCGAGGGACCGATGAAGACGCTCACGCTGTATTGGCGCTTTCACGGAGGAAGATTCGTTTAGCAGATGTGCCGCGCCAAAGGGGGTGCCTAATGTCCCGCGCCGCTGTCGTCTGGATGGAGGAGGACGTCCTGAAAAGTGCCGCCCTCAACGAAGGCAGGGAAAGCATTATCGGGCGCGGCCAGGACGCGTCTGTGGTAGTGTCGGAGAGGACTGTATCTCGAAACCACGCCCGCGTGCACTACGAGAATGGCACCTATGTCATTGAGCAGATGAGCCCGCAGAACCCCACGCGGGTGAACGACCACGTCCTAGAATCGCCCGTGACACTGGTCGACAAAGCCGTGATTGAGATGGGTGCGGTCCGGATGGTCTTTCACGACCTCGAGGCAGCCGATCAGGTAGTGGTCCGCCAACGGTGCGGCTTCTGCAAGCGTGAGAACGCTAGCGGCCGGCAGGACTGCTGGTACTGCGGGACCGCGATTGCAAACGCGCCCACGGTTTGGGTTCAACGGCGGGCATCGCGTCTACGGCTCGCTTCGTCTGCAGGCGCATCCTATGACCTTTTGGACGACGAAGCCTGCGCCATTCGTGCAGACGGGGCTTCAGTAAGCAAGCTGGAAGGCACGCCGCCGGCCGATGCAGTGGTAGCTATTGAAGTGAAGCAGGGCAGGCCAAGCATAAGCCACACGTTCAGCGCCCCTGTTACCGTGAACGGTGTGGCCGTGAACAGCGGGCAGCAGCTGCAGAGCGGCGACCTGCTCAGTGCTGGTTCGCAGAAGTACGTCGTTATCGTGCGTTGAGCGGGGCAATGAGCGTCGAGAACATCCTGCTCTTTTTGTTCGTCGACCTCGCAATCATCATTATCGCCGCTCGAGCGTTCGGCTGGGCAGCGAAGCAGGTCGGCCAGCCGGCGGTGGCAGGGGAGATGCTCGCCGGAATCGTGCTGGGCCCTACGATACTTGGGCGGTTCGGCACGCATCTGCCAATGGATCTCTTTCCGGGCGCGGTGCCGCTTAAGTCTCTTTCCGACCTGGGCCTTGTGTTCTTCATGTTCCTGGTTGGATTAGAGCTTGACCCGAAGCTTGTGCGCTCTCAGGGTGTTCGGGCGCTAAAAATCTCTCTGAGCGGCATTATTCTCCCCCTAGGCGCCGGCATACTGGTCGGATTGATCCTGCGCGACGTGAACAATCAAGGCGTCTTCGTCGGCGGCACCAAAGAGACGCCACATGCTTTAACGTTCGCCCTGTTCGTTGGCGCTTCGATGTGCATCACGGCCTTTCCGGTCCTCGCCCGCATGTTAATCGAGACTGGTCTCTACAAGACCGCCGTCGGCACGGCAACACTTTGCGCTGCCGCGGTCGACGACGTATGCGCTTGGATCCTCCTGGCTGCTGTGGTGGGCATCGCCAAAACCGGCTCACCGTTGCAAGCAGGCCGCACATTCCTGCTGACAGCCGTGTTCGTCGTGTTCATGGCAGTTGTGGTGCGGCGGCTTCTGCAGTTGCTGGCCCGGCGGTACGACGCTGCCGGAATGCTCACTGTCGATCAGGTGGCAATCGTAGTGATAGGCCTTTTGCTGTCCGCCTACACAACGGAAAAGATCGGCGTGCATGCGATCTTCGGGGCATTTGTATTCGGCGGCATGATGCCCCATCGAGCACGCATGACGCGGGAGCTTACAGACAAGATCGAAGACTTCACGGTTGTAGTTCTCCTACCAGTCTTCTTTACTGTCACGGGCCTGCGCACCAACCTGTTTACCCTCAATAGTCCATCACTGATCGGAGGCTTGCTGTTGATCCTTGCCGTCGCCATTGGCGGGAAGTTCATCGGCTGCGGCGTGGCAGCGCGCCTTACCGGCTCCTCCACGCGGGAGGCAATTGTCGTCGGGTCACTCATGAACACGCGCGGTCTCACCGAGCTGGTCATTCTGTCGATTGGGTTGAGCCTCGGCGTGCTGTCCGACCGCGTCTTCGCGATGATGGTGATCATGGCTCTGACGACGACCGTGATGGCCGCGCCGATTGTGAACCGCTTGATGCCACGGGACAAGCTGATGCGTGAGCTCGCTCAGGCAGAGGATGCCGGCCGTCCAAAGATGGCCGCACGTGTGCTCGTCATTGTCGGGAACCCTTTGAACGCTCAGTCCCTGGTAGATGTGGGAATCCGGCTCGCCGGCGTCCGCCGGCCCGCCGAGCTGATGCTTGTCAGGTTGATTCCCACTCCTCGTGCGCCGCAATTCCGTACCGGTTTGCTGGAAGAGGAGAGCGAGATCGCGGCTTCGGTAGATTCTATGCGGGCCCTCGTGGTGAAGGCCGAAGCTGCCGGAATGACCGCACGCCCGCTCTCATTTCTGACCGACGATTTAACGGCGGATGTTGTTCGCATGGCGGCGGACCGCGAGTGTGACGCGATCGTATCGGGGTGGCATCGGGCCTCGGTGGACCGCGGAGTCATCCAGACGTCCGTACATCGCCTGTTCCGTCTTGCGCATTGCGATGTCGCGGTCTTCGTGGACAAGGCTGGGTTCGGCATCCGCCCAGACATGGACCGGGCAGTCCTAGCGGCGATGACCGGCGGCGAACACGACGAAGCCGTTGCTCGCCTTGCCGATCAATTTGCCCAAAACCTGGGCAGCTCCGTATGGCTCGCCGGCTACGTGGAAGCGGAGCCCGGAGCCCAAGCGCACGGCCACCTGAATTCCGAATCGCTGGCGGCGCAGGCGGATGCACTTCGCAGCGCAAGCGGCCTGTGGGTAGTGCCGTACTTCTTCGAAGACGACGCCCTTCAGCAAACCGTCGAGCTGACGAAAGAGGCGATCCTGGCTGTGCACGGACTGGGCGACGACTTCGGCCCCGGTCTGGATTTTGGCTATCCGGCCTCGGCATTCGCGGATCTTTCCGCGTGTCCAGTAGTCATCGTTCGCGGTGCGGGAAAGGCTCGTGCGGCCGGAACCGGCCGGCGACTGCTCGCCCGGCATCCAGGGCGTCAAGCGGTGGTGGCAAGTCGCCGATAGGTGACCGGGGGCAGCGTCACCCTATCTGTGCGATGTACGACAGTGAGTTCTTCCAATATTCGCTTGCCAAACCGCTGTCGCTGCCGGCAACTCCTCTGTTGTCACGTGTGGGTGCCCCATCAGAGTTGGGCTCCAGGCTACGTGGTCGCAGAGACTACGTGGTGCCCCGCTACACGGCCTTGAACTGTTCGAACGGCTGACGGCATGAGCGGCAATAGTGGATTGCGCGGCAGGAGGTGGGTCCGAACGGGCTGTCCAGCAACGTGTTGGGTGAGCCGCAGTATGGGCAATCGGCGGACGGCAAAACGGTGAGTTCCATGAGGTTGCCGTGCGGGGGCGGCGCAAGGCCGGCGCGGAGGAGCTTCTGACGTCCCTCTTCGGTGATCCGCTCCGAAGACCAGGGCTGGTTGCGGACTATCTCGACCGTTACCGGACCAACCGTTAAGAGTCGCTCGACGATCGCGTCGCGGATCATGTCGAGTGCGGGACAGCCGAGAAATGTTGGCATCAGCTCGACGGTCAGCGCCCCGTCTGCTTCCGAAACTGACCGAATCATGCCGAGGTCGAGAACAGAGAGCGTCGG
>DAINCT010000426.1:0-4140 GCA_036732245.1 Chloroflexota bacterium
ATGCCGCCGCCTGTGTGGTCACACACAGGCCGTATGGTCGCCGCTGAAACGGGCGGCGGGACACTGCGGCCCGCGGCCGCGGTACCGCCCCTACAGCACACGGGGAGGCGGCGGGACACTACGGCCTGCGGCCGCGGTACCGCCCTACGGATGCGGAATGTAGGGAGAATGTGCCCTTGTCGTGACGCGCATGCGGCTTACACATGCTTGACCTCGCGGGAGTCGAGCAGTATTATTTCAGTAGTTATTTAAATGCTGAATCGAGGTTGCATGCAGGAGGCTTACCGCGCCCTGGCGGATCCCCATCGCCGGACCATCCTGCGCGTGCTGCGTCGCGGTGAGGAGACCGCCGGCGAGTTGGCCAACGCCACCGGTCTTCGTCCCGCCGCATTGACTCACCACCTCACGGTCCTCAAACTGGCGAATCTGGTACGCGTGGAACGCCGCGGTCAATACCAGGTGTACTCCCTCAATACCACCGTGTTCCAGGACCTGGTTTCCGAGGTCCTCAGCTTACTGTCAGAGCCCACCTCCGGCGAGGGCTCTACCACCTCTACAAGAGGAGATTCGACATGACCGTGCGATTCCGCACCATCTCTCTTGCCGCCACCGCCGCAGCAGCGGCCGCTTCAGCGCTGACCTATCCGTTCCTGCCCAAGCGGGCGGCAATACACTTCGATGTCGACGGCCAACCAGAGCTCTACAGTTCCCGGACGAGCGCGGTCGCCACATTTCCCGCCCTGATGGCCGGCCTGGTCGTCGCCAATGACCGCCTTGGTGCGTGGCCGGGAGGTCAGGATTGGGAGGACGGCGCTGCCGGTGTGCAGGCTCGGGACCAGGCGATCGCACTGATTGAAATGGCTCTCCTACCGACCCACCTGGGTGCGTTAGCCAACGGCGCCGGCGTTCGGGTCGACATGAGCCGCATGAATCGAGCAGTGTACGGGCTGACGATGATCGCCCTGGGGAATGTCATGCCCAGATTGCCCCGTAACGGGTTAGTCGGTATTCGGACACCCTGGACCCTGGCCGATCCGGCCGTGTGGGAACGCACTCATCGCGTGGCCGGCTACCTGGTTGCGGCCGCCGGGTTGGCAGAGCTTGCGTCACTGCCCATGTCCGGCAAGCGCGCGGCGCGGCTACAGCGGGCTGCCCTCATCGGTGCTGTTGGCCTCTCGGTCGCCTATTCGTTGGTGGCATACGCGAGGCGTGCCCGCGGATGATTCCGTTCATTTCGTTGTTCGCAGTGCTACCGTTGCTGATCTTTTACCTATGGATGTTCCGGGATATGACGTACAACGACAGCCTGTCGAGCGATTCGAAGTATGCCTGGACATGGGCGTTTATTCTTCTAAACGTCGCCGCTGCAGTTCTCTATTTCATCGAGTATCGATATAGGTAATAAGATAACTTACCGAAATGGTTGCACTGCATCCTGTCTCGCATGGAGCGTCTGATGGTTCAAGGGTCGGGGGCCCAGCACAACGCGGAATCGCCCCTCTTTGCCAACGACATTGCGACCGCTCCGGGCGACCTGCCCATGCCGGAGGTCGATGCCCGGTTCGCCGCCCTCCAATCACAGTTTCGACACGACAACACGATCCGGCCGCTCAGTCCCGTTCCTCAGGAGCCGGTAACCGTCTGGGCAACCAGTGGAGCCGACCTGGACCTGCGGCAGGCCTCATTGCTCTACACCACGGATGGTAGCCATCCGGGTGACGATGCTACCAGCGTCGCAATGACGGTCGAGCGCGTCGAATGGGATTCCCGCGGTGGATTTTGCAGCCGGTGGCAGGGCGTTATCCCCGGTCAGCCGGAGGGCACGGTCATTCGATACCGCATGCGCGGCCGGTCGGCTGATGCATCCGGCTCGATCGAGGATGCAAAGTCCGTCTGGGCCAGTGACGGTCAAGGCTTCTGGTTTAAATTTCCCGGCGAGAACGGCATCACCACCTTTGCCTACGCGGTCGAACCAACGACGTCGCCGCTGCCGGAATGGATGGCCGACGCGGTCATCTATCACATCTTTCTCGATCGGTTTCACCCCGGCGCGGCGGACGAAACATTCCAGGCGGATACAACCCCGACCGAGCGGCACGGCGGCACACTGTCCGGCGTGCGACTGAAGCTGCCGTATCTGGCCGACCTGGGCGTCAACTGCCTGTGGTTTTCACCGCTTGGTCCTTCGGAAACGTACCACCGGTACGACACTATCGACTATTTCGGCATCGATCCCGAACTCGGCACCGCAGACGACTTGAAGGACTTGATTCGAGAGGCACATGCCCTGGGAATGCGGGTCTGGCTCGATTTCGTGCCGGCGCACACGTCCTGGCGCCACCCGGCCTTTCAGGCAGCACAGCAAGACCAGGGGTCAGAAACCTACTCCTGGTTCACATTCGATGAGTGGCCGAACAGCTACCGCAACTTCCTGCAGATGTCGCGCTATTTGCCGTCGATCAACGCGGATGATCCCGGCGCTCGCTCGCACCTGATAGACGCGGCGACGTACTGGTTGCGTGAATTCGACGTCGATGGGTATCGGCTTGATCATGTCATCGCGATCGGCATGGATTTCTGGGTGGCGCTCCGCACCGCCTCCGAGGCCGTGAAAGAGGACGTAGTGCTCGTGGGAGAAGCCACCGATACACCAGACTGTCTTCGTCGGTATCGTGGAAAATTGCACGGCATTCTCGACTTTCCCCTGACCCGTGCGCTGCGGCTCGCTTTCGGCACGGGCGCGTGGAACACCGGACAGCTCGACGGATTCCTGACCAACTACGACGCGTACATGGCCGACGGTCCGGGGAGAGTCAGCTTTCTGGATAACCATGATATGGATCGCTTCCTCTGGATCGCGGGGAACGATCTGCGTCGCTTGAAGATGGCTGCACTCTGTCAATTCACGCTGCGCGCCACGCCGGTCATTTACTACGGCACGGAGATCGGCATGTCGCAACACAATGCGTCCTCGGAAATGGGGTTCGGTGGCGACGCCGAGGCACGACGGGACATGATCTGGGATTCAGACGAATGGGATCACGACCTCTTCAACTTCTATCGCGCTCTTATCCGGTTACGAGGTGACGAACCTGCCGCCCGTCATGGACGGCGGAGGTGTCTGCACCTGAATACGCAGAACGGTACGTACGCGTATCTCGCGACATCACCGGACGGTAGGCGACTCGCCGCGGTCTTCAATCTCAGTGAGGAGGAACGCGTCATCCCGGTACGGCTCCCCGCAGGCGGAGAGGGACCGATCTGCCTCCTGAGCACTGGTCTGCCACCCACGATAGCTGCCTCGGAGGAAACCGTTCGGATCACCCTGGCGCCCATGACAGCATCAGCCTTGCGGGCGTAGACCCGGTTCCGGGGTACAGTGAATCACCGGAGGAGACAAGCATGATACGCCCTCGATTCCTTCGTTGCGCCTGTACCGGCCTCATCGCGGCTGTCTTCCTCCTGATACTGACCGTCACGCCGGGAGCAGTCGCGCAGAGCACCCCGACATCCCAGGGCGATGTTATCGCCAATCTGTGGGAATGGAACTGGCACTCAGTAGCGCAGGAATGCGCGACTGTGCTCGGCCCCGGGGGCTACGGCGGCGTTCAGGTGGCACCTCCCCAGGATTCCTACGCCATTAGTGGGCGCCAATGGTACGACGTCTACCAGCCGGTCGACTATAACCTGACGAGCCGCATGGGCAATGAGGACCAGTTCAAAAGCATGGTTGCGAGTTGCCGCGGCGCTGGGGTCAAGGTGTACGTGGACGCGGTCATTAACCACATGAGCGCCGAGGACGGCGTCTCATACGGTGGTGTTCACTACTCGAAGTACAACTACCCGGGGCTGTATACCGACGCCAATTTCCATCACTACCCGGCAGACTGCCCGGAGTCGGACGGCACCATACACGACTTCAACGACTACAACGAAGTCACCAAATGCGAGCTCCTCGGGCTCGCGGACCTACGCACCGAGTCGGAGTACGTGCGCGACACCATCGCCGCCTACCTCAACAAGCTGCTGGGTTACGGCGTGTCGGGGTTCCGGGTGGATGCCGCCAAGCACATCGGCCAGACCGACCTGGCCGCGATCGAATCCCGACTCCACAATACGGTGGATGGAACGCCGCCGTAT
>DAINCT010000427.1:0-443 GCA_036732245.1 Chloroflexota bacterium
GTAGGAGGCCGCGCTCGGGCCGGGTCTCGACGGGGAGATCGTCCCAGGCGGGTCCGCCCACCGCTCCCAGCAGCACAGCGTCTGCTGTCCGGCAGCGCTCGAGATCCTCCGATCGCAACGGCATGCCGTAAGCTTCGATGGCCGCGCCGCCGATCAGAAGAGGGGAGTACTCGATCGAAAGGTCATGGGCACCGGCGACCGCGTCGAGTACACGGACGGCCGCATCCACGACCTCCGGTCCAACCCCATCTCCGGGAAGCAGGACGACCTGATAGGTGTCGGTCATGCCAATCCGTAACCGCCCGCGGCGGCAGACACCTGCTGCCCTGCAGGCACCTGCTCAGCCACCGCTGTGACGATCTCGCGTAGCTGCTCGTCGCTGACTTCTTTCTCGCCATCGGCGACCTCGACAAATCGTGCATAGACGACGTCGAGCAGCGAAC
>DAINCT010000427.1:453-4138 GCA_036732245.1 Chloroflexota bacterium
CATTAAACCCGAACGTTCGTGTGTTAATTTCAGCGCCGGCTGAATCAAGGGCGACGAAATTATTTTTAGCGAGATTATTCAGCAGATAGTTTGATGGTCGCGGAAAACGGCAGGCAATCTTTACAACATTACATGAACCGGTTGTTGAATCACTCACAAGTTTATTGACAAACACTCGGCTTGAGCGAACCGTCGAGCTGGTATCCAAGCTGGCCGAGCCGGTGAGTCATGCCATGCCGACCGGAGTGCTTGCCGAGCACAATGCGGCTGCTCGCCCATCCGACATCCGCCGGCGACATGATCTCGTAGGTTGTTCGTTCCTTAATAACGCCGTCCTGATGAATGCCGGCTTCGTGCGCGAAAGCATTGAGCCCCACCACTGCCTTGTTCATCTGTACGTGCATCCCGGTCAGGCGGCTCACCAACTGACTTGTGGGCACGAGCTCACGAGACTGGATTCCCGTGTCGGCTCCATCGAACACATCGGAGCGGGTCCTCAGTGCCATCACGACCTCCTCGAGCGCCGCGTTTCCCGCCCGCTCGCCGATGCCGTTGATCGTGACCTCGATCTGACGTGCCCCCGCTCTGATGGCTGCCAGCGAGTTGGCGGTTGCCAGTCCGAGATCGTCGTGACAGTGCGCGCTGAATACGGTCTCAGGACCGGCCGACACGCGCTCCCGGACATACTGGAACATCGCACCGTATTCCTCGGGCACGGTATGTCCCACGGTGTCCGGCAGGTTCACGGTCGTCGCTCCGGCACGGACGGCCACATTGCAGACACATGCCAAAAAATCCCAGTCGGAGCGCGTGGCGTCCTCGGCCGAAAACTCGACGCGAGGACCGAGGCGTGCCGCATAGCGGACGTTTTCCGCCACCTGGTCAAGAATCTCGGTGCGACCCTTCCGCAGCTTGTGTTTGAGATGGATGTCCGATGTCGCGATGAAGACGTGGAGCACCGGCCGGCGCGCCTCCACCAGCGCGCCCATCGCCGCATCGATGTCCGACTGGACACAGCGAGAGAGCGCGGCAATCTCAGCGTCGCGCACCACCCTCGACACGGCGAGAACCGCGTCCGCGTCACCGGGAGACGCGGCAGGAAAGCCCGCCTCGATGACATCAACCCCCAACCGGTCGAGCTGCCGTGCCGCCTCCACCTTCTGCGGGGGAGTCATACTGGCACCCGGCGACTGCTCACCGTCTCGCAGCGTGGTGTCGAAGATCCGAACCCTGTGGTCTACTACGGATGTTCGCGCCATACGTCACTCCGCTCCTGTACATATGACGGCGGGACGGTGCTTCCGACGGTACGTCCGAATTCGCCGGAGTCTGTAGCCACGTCGAGGTCGTCTCGCGGAAAGTCTTCGGGGGCAACGAAGCCCCACTCGTACCACATGAAGTCTTGTCCGAAGTTCTCGTCAGCCATTTCTTGCCCCTCCATTGCTATCCGGCGTGCACCGGCTCTTTCGTTGGCTCTGTCGCTGGCTCTTTCGTTTTCTCGGCCGGTTGCTGGGATTGCAGCCAGCTCATCATGGCCCGTAGCTCGGCCCCAACCTTCTCGATCTGGTGCGCCTTGCCCTGCTCCCTCATCTGCTGGAACGTGCCGGCGCCCGCCTCACACCCAGCGAGCCGCGAAGCTTCCATCCTGGATCTCGCTGAGGAGCTGCCGCATCGTGTCCTTGACGTGCTCGTCGACCACGCGTGGCCCTGATACGTAGTCGCCATACTCAGCCGTATCGCTGATGGAGTACCGCATGTAGGCCATGCCCCCCTGGTAGAGCAGATCGACGATCAGCTTCATCTCGTGCAGGCACTCGAAGTACGCGATTTCCGGCTGGTACCCGGCATCCACCAGCGTTTCGAAGCCGGACTGTATGAGCTGCGTCAGTCCGCCACAGAGAACCGCCTGCTCACCAAAGAGATCGGTTTCGGTCTCCTCCCGGAAGGAGGTCCGAAGCACGCCTGCGCGCGTGCTTCCCAGCGCGGCGGCGTACGAAAGCGTGAGATCTTCTGCTCTGCCGGATGCGTCCTGATGGACGGCGAAGAGAGCAGGCACACCGACGCCTTCCGTATACAGGCGCCGCAACATGTGTCCCGGGCTTTTCGGTGCGACCATTGCCACATCGACGTCCGGCCCAGGCTGAATCTGCCCGAAGTGGACGCTGAAGCCATGGGCCACCATGACCAGATTTCCCGCGGTCAGATTCGGCGCGATGGACTCGGAAAATAATTTCTTGTGGTGCTGGTCCGGCAGGAGGATGCTGACGACATCGGCCCATGCCACCGCGTCCGCAACCGGCTGGACGGTGAAGCCGTCGCGCTCTGCGGCCTCCCAGCTTCGGCTTCCGGTGTAGAGTGCCACCCGTACGTCACAGCCGCTGTCACGCAAGTTCTGTGCGTGGGCGTGCCCCTGACTGCCATAACCGACGATGGCTATTCGCTTGGAACGAATACGTGAGATGTCTGCGTCGCTGTCGTAGTAAACCTTGGCCATTGCGTCTCCTCTGTTTTTCAGGCTGACTGTCGTTCTTGTGGGGTGTCCGGTCCGTCGGCTTCATCGCCCTGGAGCGATTCATGAGACACGCGGCGGAGGGCGATGGGACTCGTCCGCGCGGATTCCTCGATTCCATAGGTTGAGAGAGCTGTAAAGAGCGCATCGATCTGCTGCATGAATCCTGCTGCTTCGATCACGATGTGATTCGGGCTAATGTCCAGCGCTCGGCCATCGAACGATGCGAGGATCGCCAGCACCTCGGCTCGCTCTGCAGGCGTGCAGCGCAGGCGCAGCAGTGCATACTCTCGATGGATCACCTTCTCGTCCGCGACGGATACGTCCAGCACATCCGGTAAACGGGACAGGTGCCGGCGGACCTGTGGAAGAGCAGACGACTGGTGGACACCCACCGACATCCTTCGGATGTTGGGCTGGTGCGTCCGCTCCAGACTCAATCCGGAAATGGCGAACCCCCGACGACGGAGCAGGCTGACGATCCGGTCCAGGGCGCCGACTCGTTCGATGAAGTGCACGGTGAGCGTCGGTTCATGCATCCGGTCAGGCGTCGGTTCATGCATCAGCACCCTCCGGTTCCTCGATCATGCTGGCGATAGACAGTCCAGACGGGATCATGGGATAGACGTTTCGCTCCTGCTCGACCGCGATGTCGACGATGACGCATCCCGGCGTGCGCGCGGCCCATTCCAGCGCCTCGTCCACCTCGTCGGCGCGGTCAACCTTTCGGCCCTGCAGTCCGTAGGCCGCCGCGAGCAGGATGTAGTTGGGACTACTAATCGGTGTGGCGGAATACCGGCCGCCATGGAAAAACTTTTGCCACTGTCGCACCATCCCGAGGTATCCGTTGTTGACGATCACCACCTTGATCTCGAGCTGCTGGTCGGCGATCGTGGCCAGCTCCTGGATGTTCATCTGGATACCGCCATCGCCGGCTATGACCCATACCTGCTCCTCGGGACGGCCAAATTTCACTCCCATCGCAGCCGGCAGAGAAAAGCCCATCGTGCCCGAGCCACCGGATGTGATGTGCGAGTTGGGACGATCGTAGCCGTAGAGCTGAGCAGCCCACATCTGGTGCTGGCCGACGTCGGTTACCAGGGTTGCTTCGCCGCCGGTCACCCGCTTGACGGTTTTGAAGATGTCGTCCGGCTGAGGAATCCCGTTGCGCTGCGG
>DAINCT010000428.1:0-4128 GCA_036732245.1 Chloroflexota bacterium
GGGCCTCCACCGCCACGAGCTGACCGGTCCTCGTGTCGACTTTGGGCTGGAAATGCAGGAACAGCTCACCGTTTCTGACAGCGTCGTGGAGGTCGGCAAGCAACGCGGCCTGTTCTGGGCCATGACGATCGTCCTCTGCTTGATACACAGCAAAATGGGTGTCGGCGTTCTTGGCCATGTACATGGCAACGTCCGCACGGCGCAATAGCTCGCTGGCGTCAGCGCTGTCATCGGCCGAAATGGCAATTCCTACGCTAGGCGAAAGGTGTAGGCGCCGACCCTCCGACTCGAAGGGCTTTTCAAAGGCCTCTCGAAGCTTGTGGACGACGACCGCAACCGAGGCCGCATCGACGCCAGGGAGGACGAAGGCGAATTCGTCGCCTCCCAGCCGGGCGACGGTATCCGATTCGCGAATCGCGCCCCGAACGCAACCCGCAAGGTACTGCAGCGCTAGATCGCCTATGTGGTGGCCGAAGGTGTCGTTGATCTCTTTGAAGTCATTGAGGTCCATCAGAAGCACCGCAATGGAGGCTTTGTCCCGACCCGTGGCACGAAGCGCTTGATCAAGGCGATCCACAAAAAGTGTGCGATTGGGAAGCCCGGTCAAGGCGTCATGAAGGGCCTGGTGCTGGAGCCGGTTTTCGAATGACTTCCGTTCAGTGACGTCCTGAGACATGATCAGAACTGCGTCGTCAGCGCCCCAGTGCGTATTGTGGGCACTGACCGCGACATCGATGATCCTGCCGGACTTCAGACGGTGCCGCCATTCCTTTCCTTCGCGATAGTCGGCGGTGGATTGTTCGATGCCCTCGAGAAGGCTAGAGACATCTTCCACGGGCCGAATGTCCGCAATTTTCATCGCGAGAAATTCATCCCGCGTGTAGCCGTAATGGACTATCGCCGCGTCGTTGACTTCCAGGAACCTCAGAGAGAGGCGATGGTATACCCACATCGGCTGGGGATTTTCGGCGAAAAGCCGTCGGAACTGTGCTTCGCTCTCCCGATGCGCTTCTCGGAGTCTCGCATTCTCTACCGCTCGACTCACCTGGGCAGCAAGCAAAACGAGGCGGTCGACCTCTTCGCGGTAGATTGGCCGTCCACTGGGAAGATTGTCTACGGAGATCATCCCCGTCACCTTCTCACCAACTTTGAGGGGCACCATGATGTTGTGTTTCATGGCGCCGTCGAACATGTAGAGCAGTTCCGGTGGACACTCGGCAGCCGCGTCTTCGGTGTAATAGGGGATGCCGCGGATGATATTGTCGTTCCCCGGGATGCGCCAGAGCGGACTGTCGGGCTGCAACCCCATGCGGCGATCGGTGGGAATGAGCTTGTTGCCATCTTCATCCGTTCCCAAGCGACACTCGTAGATCCCAGCGGTGTGATCAAGAAGGTCTATCCCGACGCGGTCATATCCGAGTCCCGAACGTGCCTCCTCATAGACCACGTCGAGCACCTCGTTAAGCGTGAGGGTCCCACTGAGACGCCGCGAAATGTCGAGCGACCATTCGAGCTCGCGCACGTAAGCATCGCGCGAGTCGAGTGCTGGCTGGGTTTCCATGGCTCTCAGGGTATCTGCCCCCTGTTCGTAAAACAAGCCGGAGAGGGCAAACTAGCGTCGGAGAGATAGGTGCTGACGGTGTCCAGAAGCAAGGGCACGTCGAACGGCCTCCCGAAGTAGCAATCGCAACCGGCATCCAGGGCCGCGGTCTCGATCATCCCTCTCACGTCTGCGCTTATGCCGATGATCCGGATGCTGCGAGTGGGCTCCCGTGAGCGCAGCTCTCTGACCAGCACGAATCCGCTCGTCCCCGGTAAGCGCATCTCTATCAGCGCGAGTCTAGGCCGCTCACTGACTGCCAAGTGCTGCGCCTCGCTCGCATTCTGCGCAGTAAGAGGCTTCTCGTAACCTGAAGAGGCCAGCAACGCGCTCAGGTACTTCCGACTCAACGGGTCATCGTCGACTATGAGAATCAAGCCGTGTTTCTTTTCGGGTACGCAACATCGAGCTGGTGGTGTACCAGGGCGAGAAGGTTTCGCGTGCTGTCCGGCTTCATGGCGTAACTGTCGCAGCCAACCGCGCGCGCCCGACGCTCGTCCGCCGGCTGCGGCTTGCCGGTCAGTGCCGCGATGCAGACATGCTGGGCCTCGGGGTTCGATCGTATCTGTCTGGCGAGCTCCAGCCCGTCCATACCAGAGAGATTTACGTCGGTAAGCACCAGATGGGGCATGGTGTGCTGGATAGCTGCCAGCGCACTCGCGGCAGTGGTCGCAGTGAAGACGTCGAAGCCCTCGCTGGTGAGTAGCGTGCGCACGAGTTTCAGGTAGGTGAGGTCGTCGTCGACGGCTAGGATCCTCAAGGCGTCGGTACGTGGAGGCGCCGCGAGTGCGCGCTCAGAAGCGAGCCATTTTTCAAGGTCATCTGCACTGGCGGGGCGACACAGTCCATAACCCTGACCCAGATCGCACCCAATGGCCTGGAGCAACGACATGGTCTCTTCGTCCTCGATACCCTCGGCCACCACGCGCAGGCCCAGGCTGTGACCTAGTTCCACGATGGAGCGAACGATCGGGACGCTGCTCGCGTCCACCAGCGCATCGACGACGAACGAGCGGTCAATCTTGACCTCACTCACAGGCAAACGCTTGAGATATGAAAGAGAAGAGTATCCCGTGCCGAAGTCGTCGATTGAGAGCTTGACGCCTAAATCGCGCAGCCGGCACAGCAGCGCCATGGCGCGCTCGGGATTGGACATGACCGCGCTTTCCGTGATCTCCAGAGTCAGACAGCCCGCAGGAACATCCCAACGCTCGAGACCTTCACGGACCACGTTATCCAGGTCGGCGTCGTGCAAACTTTGAGCGGAGAGATTCACCGCAACATCGATGTTACGTCCGGCGTCGCGCCATTTTCGGCACTGATGGAGCGCCTGGTCGAGCACGCTCAGCGTCAAGGGCTTGATGAGCCCGGTGCGCTCTGCCATTTCGATAAAGACGCTCGGAGGAATCATTCCATGCTGTGGATGCGCCCACCTTGCAAGTGCCTCGACGCCCTCGATCTCGCCCGTGCGAGTGTCCACCATGGGTTGAAACTGCAGAGACAGTTCCCCGTTTCTGACTGCGTCGTGCAGATCGGCGAGTAGACCTGGTTGCTCCGTGCCGTGTCGATCGTCGCCCTCTTGGTAGACGGCGAAGTCAGTGCCGGCGCGCTTGGCGACGTACATTGCAACATCCGCGCGGCGAAGCAGCTCGCCGGCGTCGGGGTTGCCTCCCGTCGCTACTGCGACACCCAGAACCGGCGAAAGATGGAGCCGACGGCCTTCTGACTCGAAGGGATCTTCCAGAGCCGCACGCAACTTATCGACGACAGGCTCTACCGTCGTGGCGTCGACTCCAGGCAGAACGAAGGCGAACTCGTCGTCGCCCAGTCGAGCAACGGTGTCGGATTCGCGAATGGCGTCCCGGATTCTGTCGGCAAGGTACTGAAGGGCGAGGTCACCGGTCTCATGGCCGAATGTATCGTTGACCTCTTTGAAGCTCTTGAGGTCCATAAGCAAAACAGCGATTGAGCTGTCGTCTCGGACGGCTGCGCGCAGCGCGTGAGCGAGGCGATCGACGAACAGAATGCGGTTGGGCAGGCCGGTCAGCGCATCATGGACGGCGTGATGCTGTAGCTGTCTTTCGTAGCTCTTGCGCTCGGTAACGTCCTGGGCCAGGACCAGGACGGCGTCTCTGTCGCCCCAGCGCGTATCGTGTGCGCTTACCTCAGCGTCGATGATGTTACCGCTCTTGAGACGGTGACTCAATTCTTTACTTTTGCGATGATTATTCGTGCGCTCGCCGAGCTCGTCAAGAAGGGCAGGCCCGTCGTCCTGAGGTCGAATGTCCGTAATCCTCATTGCGAGGAACTCGTCGTGGGAGTAGCCGTAGCGGGCGATTGCGGCGTCGTTGACTTCCAGAAAACGCAGCGATTGCTTGTCGAAGACCCACAGGCTGCGGGCTGTCGGCAAAGAGGCTGCGAAACTGCGTCTCGCTGGACACGAGCGCGCTCTCAGCCTGGCGGCGTTCGGAGACATCGCGGAAGACCTCAGTCCGAGCGATGGGCACGCCCCGGTCGTCTTCTATGCT
>DAINCT010000429.1:0-2571 GCA_036732245.1 Chloroflexota bacterium
CCACAGCATCGCCCATCAGGTCAGCACCCTGCCGCCGGTGTCGTCGCTGTTCGCGGCAGTGCTCGGCGTGAACCCGCTGCAGCACCTGCTGGCATCGAGTCATGTGCTGTCCTCCCTACCGGCCGCAAACCGGCAGGCCATCATCGGCCGGGAGTTCTTTCCGCATCTGATCTCGGGGCCGTTTCACCAGGGCCTGACGATCGTATTTGCCGTATCCACCGGCCTGGCATTGTTGGCGGCGTTCGCCTCGCTCTTGCGCGGCGGCCCCGACCTCCAGGCAGAGGCCGCGCCATCCATCAAGAGGCCCACGGACCAGTCACCTGAACTGACGCCCGCTCCATGACTCCTGAGACCTTCGAACGAAAAGAGCCGCCCTACCCCGCCAATCAACCCTCATATACAAGGAGAACCCATGGCCGAGACACTTCCCACTATCGACCCCAAACGCACTGCCCTGCTCGTGATGGACTACCAGGCCGCGGCGCTCGGCCTCCTCAGCGAGGCAGATGCATTGCTCGCACGTGTGGCTGACGCCATCGCCATGGTCCGTCGTCACGGTGGACAGATTGGCTATGTCCGGGTGGCCTTCGACGACGCCGACTATGACGCGGTCCCCGCTCACAGTAGGATGGCTACCCGTGTGGCAGCGGCCGGCAGGACGTTCCACAGCGACTCTCCCGCTACTGCCATCCACGACCAGGTCGCGCCCGAACCCGGCGACATCATCGTGCGCAAGACCCGCGTCGGTGCCTTCTCCACCACCAACCTGGATCAGCAGTTGCGCGACCGCGGCATCATTACCCTGATTCTGGCCGGTGTCTCTACCAGCGGCGTGGTGCTTTCCACCGTCCGGGACGCAACCGACCGCGACTACCAGGTCTTTGTCCTGGCCGACGGCAGCGCCGACCCCGCCCCCGACGTACACGCTTTCCTGATCGAGAAGATCTTCCCCCGGCAAGCACACGTGATCACGATCGCCGAACTCGAGGATCTGTTGTCCGCGCCGGGTGCCTAGGAGTACAGCCGCCGCACGCCCTGTACGATCTGCTCCTGGGTCAGGCCTCGTTCGTCTCGCTGGTACTGGTACAGGTCCGGGCTCAGCCCGGCCAGGACGGCATGCGCGGTGAAGTCCGAATCGGCCGGGGGAATCGCGCCTTCTGCCATCGCCGCGTCCAGGAGCTCGGTGACGATGCCGTGTATCCAGCGGTACCCAGGGAGATTGAACTTCGACGTCCGGTGCTCGCCGAAGCAAGCTTCTCCGATGGCGGCAAGGTACGGCAGCTTCTCGTCCAGAATCGACACGAAACGTGTAATCACACCATCCAGGCGATCGAGCGCCGGCCGCCCCGAGCTTTCTTGCCAATAGATCTCGAACTCTACTCGAGCGCGCTCCATGGTGTCGGCCATCAGATCCCGACAGAGATCGCCCTTGTGGATGTAGTGACGGTACAGCGTCGCCTGCCCCACACCCGCACTCTGTGCGATGCGGTGCATGCTGACCGCCTCGATGCCCTCTTCGCCGAAAAGGCGGCGCGCCGCGTCCAGAATTCGCTGGCGGTTTTCTACCGCGTCACGCCGTAGAGGCGCCGACGCGTCTCCCTGTTGGGCCGGCGTCTCAACACTCGCTGACTGATCTGGATACCGGTTCACCTGTACTTTGTCTCCCGAAAATCTAGCCCTACCCATTCGGGTAGGTGACAAACGGACACCTGTCCGGTATTATGTATTGAAGCGGACAGCTCTCCGTTTTCAGTGTAACGGGCGGTCCACAAATTGTCAATGACAAGTAATGGCCAGGTGTAAGGAAAGGACAGAAAGCTATGGCGCAAAACAGTATTTACAACCCCGCGGCGAGCGTATCCGGGCAAGAGGCTCCGGGGGTGAACAAGACGGCAGCACTCATCCTGGTGTGTTTGGCCCAGTTGATGGTGGTCATCGACGTCTCCATCGTCAATGTGGCACTGCCATCGATGCAGACCGCGCTCCATTTCTCGACGCAGAACCTGCAGTGGGTGGTGAACGCCTACACGCTCGTCTTCGCCGGCTTCCTCTTATTAGGGGGCCGCGCCGCTGACCTACTCGGGCGGCGGGCGCTCTTAATCGGCGGTCTGCTCCTCTTCACCGCCGGCTCTCTGGCCTGCGGACTGGCCCCATCATCCGGCGTGTTGATCGCTGCCCGGGCGGTGCAAGGATTAGGCGGCGCCATCATTTCGCCTGCTGCCCTCTCGATCTTGACCGTCACGTTTCCCGAGGGTCAGGAACGTAATCGTGCGCTGGGCGTCTGGGGCGCGGTGGCCGGTGGCGGCATCGCATTGGGCGTGATCCTGGGCGGCATCCTCTCACAGGGACCGGGCTGGCGCTGGGTCTTCTTCGTGAACCTGCCGATCGGGCTTCTGGCAGCCGCGGTTGCCCCTCGGCTCCTGGCCGAGAGCCGGGACGAGAATCGCACTCGCTCCTACGACGTGATGGGTGCACTCACCGTAACATCCGGCCTGGTCCTGCTGGTCTATGCCATGGTCAATACCAATCAGTACGGTTGGGGCTCGTTCCAGACCATCGGCGGGCTCGTCG
>DAINCT010000429.1:2581-4118 GCA_036732245.1 Chloroflexota bacterium
TTTGCCGATCACGATCTACGGCACGTTCTGGGTCCTGCTGCTCGCGTTCGTCACGATTGAGACGAGCTTCGCCACGCAACCACTCATGCCGCTGCGGATCTTCCGGTCGCGGACTCTCTCGGGTGCTAACGTGGTGGCGTTGCTGGTCGGTCTGACCCTCTTCTCGGTGTTCTTCTTCCTCACGCTGTATATGCAGCAGGTGCTGCGCTTCTCTCCCATCCAGGCAGGTTTCGCCTACGTGCCATTCACCGTCGGGATCATTGTCTCCTCGGCCCTGGGAGCCGTGTTGGTAGGGCGATTCGGCGTGAAGTGGCTTCTGATGGCGGGACTGCTGGTGATGAGTGCGGGACTATTCCTGCTCACTCGTCTGCCGGACCACGGCAGCTATGCCACCAATATTCTTCCCGCCTTCATCGTGACGGCGTTGGGCGCCGGCATGGTGTTTCTGCCCATGACCAATGCCGCGGTATCCGGCGCTGACGCGGACGACGCCGGTCTGGCCTCCGCGCTGCTGAATACTTCTCAGCAGGTCGGAGGAGCCGTGGGGCTGGCGCTGTTGTCCACTATTGCCACTTCGTTCACCACGAGCGTCCTGGCAAGCAATCCCCATGCCGGACTGCCGCACGCGCTGGTGGCAGGCTTTACCCGGGGCTTTGGGGTAGCCGCGGTCTTCGCCCTGGCCGCCGCGATCGTGGCCATGCTGACCATCTCCCGGGATGTCGGTCGGGTGGACGCGGTCCCCGATGCTGACTATGAGGTTCTTTTAGCCGAGCCGGCGAGCGCCTGAGCGCTGCCGTACCCCGGAGCCCGCGCGGATCTTGCCCTCCCGCGCGGGCTCACCCTCGGTGACAATTTAGGGTCCTCGTGGGTTTCCAGCCGGCGACGAACAGTGCGGCACATCGGTATTCCTTTATATGTCACGCCCAACCGTCGGCTCCGGAGGTCCTCGGACCGTGTGATCCCGTATCGCTTCCGTGGGCGAAGCCCTGTACGGCGTACGACGCTGAAAGGCACGGATGCGGGCTGCGAGCAAGGTGCTGTTAACGGGTTCGATCATGAAGTCGTCGGCGCCTGCTTCGAGTGCCTCAACGAGGTCGCTCGTGGATCCTTGCGGCACCATGAGGACGATCGGGGTATTCACATTACGCCGCCGCAACTCCCGGCAAACGGCGACGCCGCCATCCAATCCTTCGAGTGGGCGATGGACGACAATGACGTCGTACACGTCTGCGAAGGTAAGCGTGTACGGAATGACCGGGTCGGGTGCCACATCAACCTGCATCCATCGCTGCAACCTCCGAACGAGGAACTCAGTCGATTGGGTCGGTTGCCCGATGACCAACGCCCTCAAATCCGGCGCTTCGATCTCTGGCTTTTTTGATGCGTGATGTCTGATTTCCTTCAATGGCCGTGCCATGGTGGTAACTCCTGTGTGTCGGCTCACCGGCCGTGGAACCCACGGTTGCGGCTACAAACTCAGCATATGGAGGTGCCATGAAGGTCTGGTGTGACTGAGATAAATCTAGAGTAAGAATTG
>DAINCT010000430.1:0-4092 GCA_036732245.1 Chloroflexota bacterium
CAACGGCCGGGTTGATTTCATCGTTGGCAACCTGGGTCTCAACACCCGCCTGCAGGCGAAGCCAAACGAGCCAGTGACGATGTACGTGAAGGATTTCGCGCACAATGGCTTCGTGCAGCAGATCATCTCGTATTACAACAACGGAAAGCCGTACCCACTCACGTTACGCGACGATCTGATCCGGTCGCTGCCTTATCTCAAGGACCGCTACACCGACTACAGGCAGTACGCGAAACAGACGATCGCCGACGTCTTCCCCCAGAAGGATCTGAACGACGCATTGGTCAAGAACGCCTACACCTTTGCGACCACCCTGGCGCGGAACAACGGCGACGGCACATTTACCCTGGTGCCGCTTCCGGCCGAGGCGCAGATCGCGCCGATTTACGGGATACTGGCTACTGACATCGACGGCGACGGAAAGCCCGATTTGCTAATGGCCGGCAACTTCGATGGCGTCAAACCGGAAATCGGAAAGATGAGCGCGGGCTACGGGGTTTATCTGCGGGGCGACGGCAAAGGACGCTTCACTCCCGTGCGGGAGTTGGAGAGCGGGTTCTTCGTTCCCGGCCAGGCCCGCGACATACAGTCGCTTCGTACGCGCAAAGGCAGGATCTATATCGTGTCACGCAACAACGATCGGCCTCTGGTTTTTCGCGCAGGCGGCATTCACCCCACGCCCGTTGGGGGAAGCCATTGATGCGATCACTACTTCCCGAACGGCTAGTTCGAGTGCTTTGTCTTGATGATGATCACACCGTTCGCGGCGCGGACACCATAGAAAGCGAGGCTGGCCGCGTCTTTCAGCACTTCGATCGAGGCGATATCGTGGGGATTGATTCCCACAAGGCTGCCACCCGGTCCAGCCTCGATTGGAAGTCCGTCAATGATGAAGAGCGGTTCCGTATTGCCATTGATGGTTGTCTGTCCGCGAATCCGGACGGAGATTCCACCTTCTGCATTCTGGGTGACCACTACACCAGCGATATGACCCTGCAGCGCTCTTTCAATCGACTGACTGGGGTTCTGGTCGAGGTCTTCGCTCGTGACGGTTGTGCCTGCTAATGCACGGGTCGGAGAGGGATCCGGCATGTCATTCACGGGTGGCTTCACGTTACCAATGCAGCCAACGGTGAGGCCGACGAGCAGTACTCCGAACAGAGATACGCGCGGTGTTAGTGACACCATATGACGGTGGCTCAAGGCCGGAAGAACTGGGAATAAGATAGCTGCATTAGCCATGCCCGATACCACAAACGGAGATTCTGATGAAGATGTACGTGACGAGCTGGACCCGCGGAATGGCGTTCGCCGCACTCCTGATGACGCTCACCGCCACCGCCGCGATCGCTCAGGACACGCTCAGCGTCGCATCGCCCGATGGGCGGAACAAGGTGGGGGTCGCGGTCAATGACGGGAAGCTCTATTACATCCTGAGCCGGGACGGTCGCGCGCTTCTACTCCCTTCCATGCTCGGCTTCGAGTTCAAGGGCGCGCCGACGCTGCGGGACGGGCTCCGCATCGTGGGGACGAAGCGCGCAACGCACGACGAGACCTGGACACAGCCGTGGGGCGAAGTTGCCCACGTGCGCGACCACCACAACGAGCTGAGAGTCTCCGTCGCAGAAACGGCGGCTCCAGGACGCAGATTCGACTTCGTCGTCCGCGCCTTCAACGACGGCATCGGCTTCCGCTACGAGTTCCCGGCGCAGCCAGGGCTTGGCGAGTTCGTGATCTCCGACGAGCTAACCCAGTTCAACCTCGCCGACGACGCGAAGTCCTGGTGGATTCCTTCGAACAGGCCGAGGCTCGACCGGTCTGAGATGCTGTACTCGTCATCGCCAGTGAGCCTGATCGACAGCGTGCAAACCCCGCTTACAATGCAGACCCGCCCGGGAACGTTCATGGTGATCCACGAGGCGAATCTCGTCGATTATGCTCGGATGAACATAGCCGGCCCTCGGATGGAGAGCCGGCTGCTACGCGTTGCTCTGGCGCCGTGGCAAAACGGCGACAAGGTACGCGGTCACACGCCCTTCGTGACCCCATGGCGCACGATTCAGATCGCCGACAAAGCTGCCGACCTTTCGCCGTCGGTCCTGGGTCTCAACCTCAATCCACCGAACGTCCTTCCCGACGTGAGTTGGATCAAGCCGATGAAGTTCATCGGCATATGGTGGGGAATGCACATCGGCGGCACCCCGCCCGGCCAATTCGGGGATTTTGAGGACAGCCTGAGGTACATGAGCTGGCACTCTGGTCCGCGACACGGCGCCACGACGGCAAATACCAAACGCTACATCGATTTCGCCGCGGCGAATGGAATCGGCGGAGTGCTCGTCGAGGGATGGAACACGGGATGGGATGGCGACTGGATCAAGAACGCGAACGCTTTCTCGTTCACGCAGGCCTACCCGGATTACGACCTCCCGGCACTGGCGAAATACGCGCACGACAAGGGCGTCAAGTTGATCGTGCATAACGAGACATCCGGTGGGATCGTCAACTACGAGCGCCAGTTGGAAGCCGCCTTCTCGCTCTACAAGTCGCTCGGTCTCGACGCGATCAAGTCGGGCTACGTCACGGACACGACGCCCGAGGGGAACTCGCACCATTCGCAATTCATGGTGCGCCACTATCGCAAGGTGATCGAGACTGCGGCGAAGTACCACATCATGATGGACGTCCACGAGCCGATCCACGACACCGGCGAGCGTCGCACTTATCCGAACTGGATGAGCAGGGAGGGCGCGCGTGGACAGGAATACAACGCTTGGGGAGGGGAGGGCGGCAATCCGCCGGAGCACGAGACCAATCTCTATTTCACTCGCATGCTCGCGGGGCCGATGGATTTCACGCCGGGCATCTTCGATTTGTTCATCGAGCGGGGCACGGGACGCCCGCGCCGTCTCGAGGAATCGCATCCGCGAACGACGCTCGCCAAGCAGCTCGCGCTCTATGTCGTGATCTACTCGCCGCTGCAGATGGCGGCGGATCTACCCGAGAATTATGTGAACCAACCCGCGTTCCAGTTCATCCGCGATGTAGCGGTTGATTGGGACACCAGCAAAACGATCGACGGTAAGATCGGCGACTACGTGATCGTTGCGCGCAAGGCGAAGAACAGCGAGGAATGGTTCCTCGGCGCAATCACCGATGAGGAAGGGCGAACATTCACGGTTCCGCTCGACTTTCTCACGCCCGGCAAGAAATACGTGGCCGAGATTTATGCGGACGGCCCTGGCGCGAACTGGGTGACGAATCCGCTACCGGTCGCAATCTCGAAGCGCAACGTCGATTCGAGCACACGCCTAAGCGTGGTCCTGGCCCCGGGTGGTGGGCAAGCGATCCGAATACGTCCGGCGAAATAGGAGCGCGACAATTCAGACATCTAGGACTGAGGGTTGAACACGGATGCTTCGGAAGAAGCCCGGATTCTTCGGATTGGCTCCGAGTGGAAGTATGGCTCCTCGCGCGAGGGCAATGATGTTTTGTGGCTTCGTAGGAGAGATCTGCTAGCCGGTCCGAAGCATCCCGAGCGGCAGTTCCCAAGAACCCCCGGGCTGCGGAGAGGATCTGTTACACCTATCGGAGCGGATCAGGAGCATCCGGCCCTTTTCCGAAGCATCCGTGTTAACCGTTCGAACCCAGATGTCGGCCCGAGCGGCCGTTCAAAACAACATCGGCAGCAGCGAACGAAAGCGTTGGTTGCAGCCTTGCTGGCGGTTTTCGGATGCACGTCGGAGAAAAACCCGCAACTGCCTCCGGCACACCCCTTATTCGAGCTGCTCGCGCCCTCGGGTACCGGCGTCACCTTCGCCAACAAGCTGCCCGAGGCCGGCTTCAACATCGTCAACTACCTCTACTACTACAACGGAGGTGGCGTTGCAGTTGGCGATGTCGACGGTGACGGCCTTCCGGATCTGTATTTCACCTCGAACATCGGGCCGAACCGGCTCTATCGAAACAAGGGGAACTACCAGTTCGAGGACATCACGGACAAGGCAGGCGTCGCGGATCCTGACGGATGGAAAACCGGCGTCACCATGGCCGACGTCAACGGCGACGGCAAGACCGACATCTACGTGTCCG
>DAINCT010000431.1:0-4087 GCA_036732245.1 Chloroflexota bacterium
GAGAAATATTCGAGAGAGCGCCGAGCTACGGAGACCCTAGGGGATCGTTGGGGTGGATCGGGACGGCAATTTGCGCGTGTTCATGGCTCATAGCGGAGGCGCACGCCGTGCTAGATTTGGCCTGGAGGAAGGGAGTCGATGGCGTCTGGTGACGGCAGGTGATGCACCCGACATGAGCGATTTGCCCAGTCTGCTGTGGCCGGAGAAACGCGCCTCGATGCATCGAGCCGACAGCAGCCTATCCGCACAGGCGGCGAGCGATCTAGACCTCCAACCCGTGGTGCAGGCCCTGAGCGGGCGCCAGGCGGCCCGGGCAGCGTTTGTAGCCGGCGTGCTGGCGGAGATGCCGACCGACCCGGCCGTGATTGCATACCGGGCCGATGTCGTGACGAATCTACTCGAGGATGCTGAGCTTCGGGGGCGTTTCGAGGCACTGTTCCCACTCCTGACGCGACTCGTTCGCGAGCGGCAACAGGCGGTCTTTGCGACCGAGCGGACGGCAGCTGGGGTAGTCGAACGCCTGGGTGATCTGGAGATGTACGTCGACGCGGCCCTGGGACTCGCGACCGCCCTGGACGGCCCGATACTGCAAGCATCCGCGCTGCGAGCACTGAAAACCGCGGTGGACACCCTGATCAGGACGACGGAGTTCGAGGCCCTCCGTGAGGAGTTGCCGGTCTTACGCGAGCAGCTTAACGATATGCAGAGCATCACAATCGGCGTCAACCTGTCAGGGGATATGAGGCCGGAATCGGCCACCATCCTGTCGATCGATCGGGAGAAGATCGAAGGGCGGACCGGGCTGCTCGGTCGATTGTTGGGGCGCGACACGGCGCGCCAGGGCATCACCCGATTGCGAGGCGGCCCCGGTACGAGTTTTCGCGCCTTCTTTCCACCTATGGCTCCGAATTCCTACGGAACCGAGAACGAGCTGGTGCGCGATCTGCAACGGCTGATCGATCGAGTCGTGACACCGGTCGGCGAGGCCGTAGAGCGTTATGTCTCGATAGAAACGCGAGCCTTCGCGACACTCGAGGCCGAACTCTCGTTTTTGCTAAACGGTGTGGCCTTGATTGAATCGCTCCGCGCCGCCGGGCTGCCGACCTGCCGTCCCGACATCGCCTCACCGGATGCCTGCATCTGTGTCATGAGCGAGGCGTACAACGTCAGCCTGGCGCTGCGGACCCTCGACGCGGCATCCACGCCTGGGACCGGGACGATCGTCACCAATGACATCGCGTTCGATCGAACGCACGGCACCGTGTGGATACTGACTGGACCGAACCGGGGTGGGAAGACGACCTATGCACGAGCCGTGGGATTGGCGCATCTGCTGGCCCAGGCCGGGCTGCATGTGCCCGCCAGTTCGGCATACATCAGTCCGATCGATGGCCTCTGGACGCACTTCCCCATGCTGGAAACCACCACGCCGGGCGAAGGACGGCTTGACGACGAGGCCATTCGTCTGGCCGACATCTTCCGTTCGGCCACGCCACACAGTCTTATCCTGCTCAATGAGGTCCTGAACGGCACCAGTACGATCGAAGCGCTCGGGCTGGCGTACGACGCGGTGCGAGGGTTGCGCTTGCTGGGGGCGCGGGCAATCTATGTGACACACCTACACGAACTTGCGGCGCGCGCGGACGAGATCAACGCCTCTACTCCCGGCCTCGGTGTGATCGGTAGTCTGGTGGCGGAAGTCGATCAGGCCGTGGAAGATGGAAGCAACAGTCATCGACGAACCTTCCGGATCCGTCCCAGCCCGCCACTTGGGGTCAGTTATGCCTCGGAGATCGCACAGCAGCACGGCATCAGCTACCCGCAATTGGTGGACTTGCTACACCGTCGACGCTTGATCCCCGACGAATAGCGGTCTCACCGCAGTAAACAGCTATGCAGGGTCGAAGACGTGCGGTAGGACGTCCCGAGCGATCACTTCCAGATCGGCGAGGTTGTCCTGATCGAGCCATTGGAGCATGATGCGCTCGGCGCCCGCCGCGACCAGGGCGCGAAGCTGTTGTATCCACATATCGGAGGTGCCGTGCACCCAGCCGGCTTCGATCGCGGTCTCCACTGTAATATTTCGCTGCGAGAGTCGTGTTTGAAGCTCGCCTGCGTGGCGAGCGAAGATCGTGCCCACCATGGCGGAGCGAACCACCGCGTCGCGTGGCCTTCCCGCTTCATCAAGCAGTCCATCCAGGCGCGTGTTGAGTTCGCGCAAGCGTTCCGGTCCAACGAAGACGGCGTTCCATTCATCCGCATAGCGCGCCGCCAGCGGCAAGGTCCGCTTCGGTCCATTGCCGCCGACCAGGATGGGCGGTCCACCCGGGCGAGTGGGGCGAGGGAGCAGCACCGCCTCATCCAGGCTGTAATGCTTTCCGTGGAAACTCACCGACTCATCGCTACGGAGGAGCAGCGTCACCACCTGCAAATACTCGTCCAGCATTTCGAGTCGGGTCGAGGTAGATGGAAAGGGTACACCAAAGGTGCGATGTTCGCGGTCGCTCCAGCCGGCGCCGATGCCGAGGACCAGCCGGCCGCCGCTCAAATCGTCCACCGCCGCTGCGACGCGAGCGGTGATCGAGGGGTGACGGAAGGTGACGGGGCTGACCAACGGGCCGAACTCGATCCGCTCGGTGTGGCTGGCCGCATAGGTGAGCGAGGTCCACAACTCCAGTGAATCCTTGTCGGGAGGACTCGGGTTGGTGAAGTGATCGGAGCGGAAGACGAAGGCGAACGGGAGTTCTTCGGCGGCGCGGAGGATGTGCATCCACCGATTCCAGTTCAGGCCGTCCTGGCCCTCGATCATCAAGCCGATCTGAACCATGACTCCCTCGCGCTGCATGTGTTCCCCTTGTCAGCATAGCAATGGAGTTTTGGGACGGAAGAGAGAGGTTACGCTTCTGTCGCGCGTCGTGTTACGACCGATTACCGCACCCGTTACATCGAATATGTACAGTAACTCTGTTACTGTGCACTCATGAAGCACCGAACAACCATCGAGATTGATGATGACCTGTTGGCGCGGGCAAGGCGAGCACTCGGGCATCAGACGCCTCGGGCCACGGTGGAGGAAGCGCTGCGCCGACTCGTCGAAGCGGCTGAAGATGAGCAAGCCCATCGCGCGGTGAGACAAGCGAGCTATCTCCGGCGGCTGAGTTCCCATAGCGATCTGGATCTTCTCGCGTCGGAGGGGATGTGGAGCTAGGCAAGTGAAACTTTTACCGCATCCCGGAGATTGGTCCGCTCCCAGTACGCCGTTTGCGCACGTAGTCGTGGATCGAAACGAATGATATGGATGACACGAATATTGACGGCAAAGAGGGCGACGAGCCATGACGATCCCGACCGATAAGAAGGATCAAGCGATCTATCACACCATTCTCTCTGAGTTGCATAGGGTGCAGGGCATCTTGTTGAACTTACAGACGCTGGATGAGGCGAGCACCGCCGAAGGATTGCGCGACCACTTCGCGCGGGAGCAAACGCTCACGCTGGGAAAGGTCAATGAGTGGAAACTGCGCCGACCGGAGATCTATCGCCAGGCAAGCGAAGACTTTCAGCAGCAGGTGCTGCGCAGCTCTACCAGCGACACCTGAAATAAAAAGAGGCGAGCCGCCTCACTCTGAGAGACGACTCGCCGGAGCGTTATCGGGTGCTTATTTGTGGAAGTGCAAGCCGCCGGCGGGGATCGGCGTGGTGACGAGCGTCATCAGATACGCCTGAGCCTGCGTGAGTGCGGTGCTCTCCTGAGCGGCAGTGATGGTCTTGGCCGACACTGCCTGGTCCAGCTTCGTCTTCATCGACGCCAACAGCGTGGACACGAGGCTGGTCTGCGTGACGCTCGAATTCGTCGCCCGGCAGATGGCGAGCAGCGTCTTGCCACCGGTCGTGATGGCAGCGTTCAGCGCGGTCGCGTTGGTGTTGCAGGCCGCGGTGAGGACCTTCAAGAGTCCTCCCAGCGTTGCGCCCGCACCGTGCTGCCCCCGTGCACCGTGTACGGCACCGAAGACGGCGCCGAGTGCCGGGTGGGGCGTGACCACGAGCTTCGCGACGGCGGTGTGCGCCTTCGCGTAGAGCGTGCCGG
>DAINCT010000432.1:0-4073 GCA_036732245.1 Chloroflexota bacterium
CTTGAGACCATCAGAGAGTATGCCGAGGAGCGGCTGGAGGAAGCGGGAGAGAGCGGCGCGCTGCGGGAAGTGCACGCTCGCTATTTCGCTGCGCTCTGCCGGGAAACGCGGCCACAGCTCAATACCCCAGCTGAGACGGACTGGAACCGGCGGATGACCTGGGATATTGCCAACCTCCGCGCCGCCGGAGAGTGGCTACGTGAATACGACCCTGCCGCGGGCCTCCTAGTGGGGGTGGACCTGTACAGCTTTTGGGCGATGCGAGGATTTTTTAGCGATATCCGTCAGTGGCTCGACGACGTCGAGCGGCAACGCCAGTTTGTTGCTCCCGAGGAACGAGTAAGCGTGATCGATACCGCTGCCAAGCTGGTGATTGAGGCCTACGGCGATCGGGCTCGTTCAGAGCGCCTACGTGCGGAGGCCCTGGAGCTCCGGCGCGATCTCGGCGACACCACCGCGGTTGCCGACGAGATCACGCTCGCCGGGGAGCGCGCTCTCACCGAGGGCGACGCAGTCCGCGCGGAGACGCTCTATATCGAGAGCCTCGCGCTGCAGCGGCAAGTAGGCAACAGCAAGGGGATCTTCGCGGCGTTGAACGGCTTGGTGATGGCGGCCAACCATCGAGGAGACTGGGCGGCGGCGCAGGTGCGCGCCGAAGAGGCCGTCGCGCTGGCGCGAACCCAGGACGATAATCACGAGTTGGCTGCCTGGCTCAATGTGCTGGGGCAGAGTCTCGTCTGGCAGGGCTTGCCGGGCGCTGAGATCGTGCTGCAGGAGAGCCTGCGGCTGCGGCGGGATCTGGAAGACCTGAACTGTATCCCTCGTTCCCTTACCACGCTCGCGGAGCTGGCGCTGGAGGAGGGTGATCCGGCCCGTGCGGCGGTACTTCAAGAAGAGAGCCTGCGCATCGTTCGCGACCTGGGTCACAAAGAGCGAGTCGCATGGTCACTCTTCCTGCTCGGACGAGCGGCAGGCATGAGCGGCGATGGCCGGCGGGCAGACGACCGCTATCGGGAGAGTTTGCTGATCGGGCAGGAAGCCGGCAACCGGCGTGCGGTGGCAGCTTCGCTGGCAGGCCTGGCGGAACGTGCCGCGGCTGAGGGCACAGCGGGCTACGCCGCGCGCTTGATGGGCGCGGCCGGGGCGATCCTGGCGTCACTCCCAGAGCAGGTTCCGCCACCCGAATTGACGTGGCAGGGGCGATGCCGGGACACCATCCGAGAGCGGCTCAGCGATCACGAGTGGGAGATCGGCTGGAACGAGGGGCGGTCTCTGGCCGAGGATGGCATATCGGCCCTGGCCCTAACACCACCCGCCTAACCCAGTGGTGCAGACAGCTCCAACTGGATGTTGTCGGGATCGCGGAAAAAGAGATTGACCAGCCCGTACTGCGGGGCTTCGGAGATGTCGCCGTGCGGTACGTTGTACCGGTCCAGAACCTCGGCCGCTCGCTCCAGGCCGGCTCGGCTGGACGCCGCAAAGCTGAGGTGATCGAGTCCAATCCGGTTCTCGTTGAAGCGGTCGCCGGCAGCGGCCTGGCTCGGGTCCGTGGCCGTGCGAATGCCGAGCAAAACGGTCCCATTGCTGAGAAGCACACCGCCGGGCAACGGCACCGGGACCAGCTCAAAACCGAGCACTTCCGAGTAGAAGGTCTGCGATCGCTCCACGTCGGTAACGGTAAGCGCGAAATGGTGGACAGCGGCGGTGGCGATGGGACCGTTCATGCCTTCACCCTCCCTCGATAAGAAGTGGACCGACATCCTGCTAGTCGCACAATACATCGGGCGCCCAGGAGAGTCAACTGCAGCCCCTCCTCCCGGAGGGCGTTCTGGCGGTTTCTAGACCAGCACAGCGTCGTCGAGCGATGCACCGGCAAACTGGCTGTTGTACAGATCGGCGTAGAAGCCACCTTGTGCCAGCAGTTCCCGATGGTTACCGTGTTCGATAATGTTTCCCTTGTTCATAACCAGGATCGTTTCGGCATCACGAATCGTCGACAAGCGGTGGGCGATGACGAAGCTCGTTCGCCCGTGCATCAGGGTCGCCATCGCTTGCTGAATCAACACTTCGGTACGTGAATCGACGTTACTGGTTGCCTCGTCGAGGATCAGAATCGCCGGATCGGCGAGCACGGCTCGTGCGATGGTGAGAAGCTGTTTCTGCCCCTGCGAGATATTCGATGCCTCCTCGTTGAGGATCGTGTCGTACCCCTGGGGAAGCGTCCGGATGAAGTGATCCGCGTGCGCCGCCTGGGCCGCCCGCACAATTTCATCCTCGCCGGCATCTTCTCGCCCGTAGGCGATATTGTCACGAATCGTTCCATTGAAGAGCCAGGTATCCTGCAGCACCATGCCGAAGATGCTTCGCAGGGCGCCACGCTTGATGTCTCTGATGTCGATGCCGTCGACGGTGATCCTGCCGCGATCGATCTCGTAGAAACGCATCAGCAAGTTGACCAGCGTGGTTTTGCCGGCGCCGGTCGGCCCGACGATGGCAATGGTCTGACCTTGATGCACATCGATGCTGAGGTCTTCGATCAATGGAGTATCAGCGCTGTAGCTGAAGTCGACGTGGTCGATGGCAACGTCGCCGCGTGGAGCGTCGAAGACAATCGCGTCGGTCCGTTCGGGTATCTCCTCCAGCTCGTCCAGCAGCTCGAACACACGCTCAGCCGACGCGACCGTCGACTGGATGATGTTGGCGATGTTGGCGGTCTGTACGATCGGCCACGTGAACTGTTGCGAGTACTGGATGAAGGCCTGCACATCGCCGATGGCGATCCGGCCTTGTGTGACGAAGATGCCGCCCACGACAGCAATGATGACGTAGCCCAGATTGCCAATGAAGGTCATGAGCGGCATGATGACGCCCGAGACAAATTGCGCCTTCCAACCGGCGGTATAGAGCCGGTCATTGATCAGGTTGAAGTGCTCGATCGACCGATCCTCGTGTCCAAATGCCTTGACGATGGTGTGGCCGGTGAACATGTCTTCGACGTGTCCGTTGAGCCGGCCCAGCTCCTTCTGTTGCGCTGCAAAGTACTGTTGGGAGCGTTTGGCGACCACCCCGGTGACGAGACCGTACAGGGGCATGGTGACAAGCACGATTAGCGTCAGCAACGGGCTGATCGTCAGCATCACGACGATCACACCCACGATGGTAACGACGGACGTAATGAGCTGCGTCATGCTCTGCTGCAGTGTCGTCGCGATCGTGTCGATGTCGTTGGTGACGCGGCTCAGGATCTCGCCATGAGTTCGGGCGTCGAAGAACTTGAGCGGCAGTCGCGCGAGTTTCGCGTCGACGTCGCGGCGCAGAGCATGCACGGTCTTCTGGGCGACTCCCGCCATGATGTATTGCTGCGCGTAGTTGAACACTGCGCTGACGGTGTACAGGACAATCAGAAGCAGGGCAATGTGCCCGATGTAGCCAAAGTCGAGTGAGTGCGTCGGCCGGTGTGCGTGCGCCGCGATCGCATTGCCAACGACGCCGTTGAAGATTGCGGTCGTCGCCTGGCCCAAGATCTTGGGTCCGAGGATGGCGAAGAGTGTGCTGAGAAGGGCGAAGATGAAGACGACGATGAGCTGGCCCCGATACGCCGACAGATAGCGGACCAGCCTGAACAGGGTGCCCTTGAAGTCCTTCGGCTTTTCCGGCGGACGTCCCATCGCGCCCCAGGCGCCTCCGCCCATCGGCCCGGGTCCACCAGGCCGCGATGCCGGCGGAGCGTCCGGCCGGCGTGCGATCACGCTACTTCCTCCGCCGAGAGTTGCGACGAGACGATCTCGCGATACACGTTGCAGCTACGCATCAGCTCGCGATGGTTCCCAATACCGGCAATGCGGCCGTCATCCAGCACGATGATGCGATCCGCATCCATCACCGTGGCGACGCGCTGCGCCACGATCACGACCGTCGAGTCGGTTGCCTCCCGCTTCAGTGCTGCTCGTATCCGCGCGTCGGTCTTGAAGTCGAGAGCCGAGAAGCTATCGTCGAAAATGTAGATCTCGGGCTTTCTCACGAGTGCGCGGGCGATGGAGAGTCGCTGCTTCTGGCCCCCGGAGAAGTTGCTG
>DAINCT010000433.1:0-4073 GCA_036732245.1 Chloroflexota bacterium
ATGCGCTCTCCGGAGGCAACTGGAATGTTGACCCGCTCCGTCACCTTTGCCAAAGCACGCAGATTTTCCGGAGGTACCGGTTCCTCGATCCAGCTCGGTTGGAATGCTTCCAGATCTCGGCTGATGGAAATCGCGACAGCCGGCGAGAAGCGGCCGTGCATCTCGACCAGAATTTCTACATTCGGACCAACTGCATCGCGAACCGCTTCCACCAGGGACAGGGCAAGAGTACGTTCCGCGCGCGTCAGCTCGAGCGATCCGGCGCCAAACGGGTCGAATTTCAGGGCCCCATACCCACGCTCGACGACCCGCTTGGCTGCGGCTTGAAAGTTTTCGGGGGTCCGTTCAACCGTGTACCAGCCGTTGGCATACGCCTTGATTCTGTCGCGCACCGGCCCACCAATGAGCCGATACACCGGCTGGTTCAACGCCTTGCCGATGATATCCCAGCAGGCGATTTCCACCGCGCTGATACCCGACATCTCGACCTGGCCAGGCCGACCGTAGTCGTCATGCCACATGCGCTGCACCAGGGACTCGATTGCGAACGGATCGGATCCGAGAATGTGATTGCTGCCGGCTTCCTGCAGGTACCCTAGAAGCGCATCAGTGTTATTGACCATCCTGACTTCGCCGACGCCTTCCAGGCCCTCATCGGTCTTTACCACGACCAGCGTGAGGTTGCGCCACGCTGAGCCCATTACCAGGGTCCGGAGCTCCACAATCTTCATGTTGGTGTCCTAGCACGATGGGTGGTAGACGGAGGAGGAGAGCAGGTTGAGCATTTCCCTTCTCCCGGTACTCGTCACCGCATACGAGCAATCGTAGTCGCTCGTATGCGGTGACGAGCGTGTCGTGGGTCATGCTGAGGTGCGCCTGCATCGCTTCGCCGGCCGCGATTGAATCCCTTCGTTCGATCGCGGCGAGGATGCGTTGATGGTCGACGAGCGCGAATCGTGCCGTCTCTCCCAGGTAGAGGGATTCTGCATAGGTAAGTCGGCGGCTCTCCACCAGGAGCGACTGAAAGCCGGCTCCGATGAATGCCAGCACGATTATGCGCCTCGCCTGGCAGCTCGATACTCGGAAATCATCAGCTCAGTGATCTCGTCCATGGACGTGTCGGCCACCATCTTGTCGAGCGTGATCTCGCCGTGCTGGAGCAAGACGATCCGGTCGCACACGTGAAAAATGTGCGTGTAGTTGTGATCGATCATGATGACCGACACATCGCCGCGCTTCTTCAGATTTTCCAGCAGGTCCAGAATCAGCGCGCCCTCCTTGGCGCCCATGGCGGCAAGCGGTTCGTCCAGCAGAAGCACCTTGGCGTCTTGGTACAGCGCGCGGGCAATGGCGATCGATTGACGCTGCCCGCCGGAGAGACGCGCCACGGGGCTGCGGATCGATTGGATGTTGACGCCGATGCTATCCAGAAACGATCGGGCCCGCTTCCGCATCGCGCGGTTGTTGAGGACCGGTACGGGCAATTTCCACACCGGCTCGCGTCCCAAGAACATGTTCTGGTAGACTGGCAGCTCGTCCACGAGCGCAAGGTCTTGATATACCGTTTCGATTCCCATGGTCCGCGCCTGGGATACCGAGCGCGGATGAATCTCCTGCCCCTCGAAGAAAATCTTTCCCGCAGTAGGGTGGTCGAACCCGGTCAAGATCTTTACCAGAGTCGACTTTCCCGCACCGTTGTCGCCGATCAGGCCTAAAAATTCACCACGACCCAGTGTCAGCGAAACGTCGCGAAGCGCGGTCACCGCTCCAAAGTTCTTGGCGATGTGCTCGGCGCGAACGATCTCTTCCGGCTGCTCCGTCACGTTCGAGGCCCCCTGCGCAGTAGCTGCAATCGAATATTGATGATCATAGCGACGAGGATCGCTGCCCCCAGGATTATGTTGTAGGTGAACGCGCTGATCCCCAGCAGGGTCAGTCCGTCCTGCAACACTGCGAGCACGAGCGCTCCGATGCAGGCCCCGACAATGGTTCCCGATCCTCCGACCAGCGATGTCCCGCCGATCACCGCCGCCACCACGGCTGCGAACATGATGGGCGTTCCACCGGCCGACGGGTCGACGGATGTAATTCGGAACGCTTCAAGGATTCCGACGAGGCCGGCCAGGCTGCCGAGCGCGACGAAGTTGCCGACCTTGATGGCACGCACGTTGATGCCCACTTCCTCTGCCCCGAGGATGTTGCCGCCAGTCGCAACCGTGTGCAGACCCCAGGGGGTGAGCGTCAGCACGAACTGCATGACGACAATGATCGCAATCGCCCAGATGATCTCGGCGTAATCGGCGTGCCCCAAGACTTCGCTGAACGTCCCGCTCCCCGGCGTCTGTTGTGGGAAGCCGTTCGAGATGGTGAGAGCGATACCGTTGAGCAGGAACGACATACCCAGGGTGGTGATGAAGGACGGGACCTTCAGGAAGACTGTCACGAGGCCGTTCACCAGCCCAGCCAGCGAACCAACCAGAACGCCCAGCATGACGCAGATCCACAGTGGTGTGCCATGGTTGGCGTACACGTTGTACATGATAATCGGCGCCAACGTGTAGATGTTCCCAACCGAGAGGTCGATCTCGCCGCAGATCAACAGCATGACCTCCCCGGCACCGAGGATGGCAGGCGCAGCAGCGTACTGCGTGATCGTGCGAATGTTGTCCGTTGACACGAAGTTGGAGTTTTCGAGTCCGAAGTAGGTGACCAGCGCGATGCCGACGACAAAGATACTGGCCTCGCGCCAACGGAACAACGCCTCGAACAGGATCGAGGCTGCACGACCTCCAGTCGCTGCTGCCCCACGTCCGCTCCCGTGAGGAGCCGATGGAGCCGAGGTCGGATGGGCTACATCATGGTCAGCCAATTAGCGGATCCACTTCTCCGCCGGGGTGCTTCCTTCGTACCGCGAGGTCGTACGCAGGTACTTTCCGACGTTCTGTCGGGTGACGAACTTCAGGCCCGTATCGGTCTCCGACGGGCTTATCAACCCTCCGGAGAGATGATACAGCGCGAGTTGCATCACCGGTACGAATCCCTGGAGATACGGCTGCTGGTCGATCGTGAAGTTCAGGTGGCCCGAGTTCACGCCCGCGATCGAGATCGGTGTGAGATCGTAGCCGCCGGTCTTCATCTTCCCGATGAGACCGTATTTAGCGCTCACCTGGCCGATGCTCTGCGTGCTGCCGCCGTCAACCGCGAACATGCCCTTGATGCTTCGGTGCCCGATGTAATACGCCGTGATGCGAGCGAGTTCGTCCGCCACGAGGGCGCCGGTCGCGATCTCCTGGAAGTGGACTTTCCCGCCCGCGGCTCGAATGGCGGACGCCGCACCGTCGATGCGCGGCTGGATGTTGAGTGACCCGGGAGTCGCGATGAAGAGTACGACTTCCCCGCGACCCACCAGCTGGACGATGCGCTGTCCCATCTTGACGCCCGAGTTGAACAGGCCTTGACCGATGTACGCCAACCGTGCGTTTTTACTGCTGGGAGGGGCATCGGCGTTGTAGGAGACGACCGGGATGCCGGCGGCCAGAGCTCGGGCCACCGGCTGGTTAAAGGCATGGGGATCGATGATGGCGACCGCGATACCGTCCACTCTGGCAGAGATCGCAGCATTCATCGCGTTCACCATTTCGGAGACGATGCTGTTCGCCGACCCGGTCCACTGGAACTGGGTGTTAAAGAGCCGTCCAGCATCCTGAGCGCCGTACTGCGTTGGGACAAAGAACGGATTGGTCGTGACGTGATTGACGAAGGTAAATCGCCACCTCGGATGTCCGGGGTACGGATTCGCTTTTGCCGTCCGCATCACCTTCTCGGCGTCCGCGATGCCGGAAGTATTGCCAAGGGCGCTAAGCACGGCTGGGATTGACAGGGCGGATGTGCCGAGCGCTGCTCTTCGCAGCATCTGGCGTCGCGAGATGTCGTTCGCTTTGGGCATGGTTTCCGCGCCGGGGGTATCTGATTCTGGTGTATCCATCGTGCCTCTTCCTCTCGTGTGCGTGTCGATAGTAACGAAGCAGGCGGGTTCGACCGGCTGACGAAGCCTAACTTCCTCCTTTCAGGAC
>DAINCT010000434.1:0-4069 GCA_036732245.1 Chloroflexota bacterium
ACGAGTACCACCGGGCGGCAGCATGAACCGGACCGGCATTTTGAAACCCCTCAGCCAACCCGGACAACTGGGCCTGGCCCTAGGTGATCTCCATGCAGGGCGTGCGACTGGTCGAGAGTAAGTGCGTACGTCTGCCGGACGTGGGTCCCGAGGCGACCTGAATGACGGGCCGCAATCTGGCCGCCGCTCGGCGCTACGATCGTCGTTGATGAGCACCTTTCGCCCCGAAACATAGAAACGCAGTCCGACGCGGACACGATTGTCGCGATTCCGCCAAAACGCGACGCCGTGCTTCTCGCGCGCGAACCCTCGCCCGGTGTTTCCTGTTAAGGCAACAAATTGGGGGTTGCACGACCACGGACTAGCACGGATCAAAGACCGAGCAAAGCTAGGCCCAGCTTGAAAAGAGCCCGGCGACGTTAACGCCAACTTCGTCGGTACAAATCGAGGCAATCGAAGACCTACGGCGACATCGGTTCTGGTCGGCTCAAGCCGATCGCGCGGTGGGTCGAGGAGCGCAAGATGTCCGAGAAGGATTCGTTGGCCAAGGCCCAAGCAGCTGGCTGACGAGTAGGCCGACCACATCCGACCACAGTGGCGCGGGTGGCTCTCCACGTGGAGGGGTCCGGAGAAGCTCGACCACTATGCCAAAACCAGTGTCCCAAGCGGCTCTCGCATGTTGGGGACCCCAGGCTAACCCTAGGGTTGCAATCCGAGGGAGATGCCGCAGGGTCCCCAGCGCAGAAGATAAATGCCAGACCTTCCAGTCTCAAGTTGCCAGGTGCTTTTCATCCTTGACTTTTGAACGCTTGCGGCGTAACGTCGGAGCGGTTGCAATCCGAGGGGGAGGCGGATGTGGTGCATCCGCGCACAACAAGCTGTCTGCCGATAAGCGAGCACTCGCTTGCTGAATTTCGGTGCGCCGTTAGCTCTCGCAGGTGCGCGGTAGGCGCCTATCTACCGGGTTCGGCTGCCCCTACCTACGCTCAGCGATCGGAGGTGGTTGCCCGACACTCGCACGGCGAGGCCGAACATCCGTACGCGAATCTGCCCGCTAGCCCGACAACTTGATCTAAGGAGTTAGGAGATGGCCTACCTGAACAAGGATCGATTAGGGGTCCCACGTCGACTGATATTGGTCGCGACTGTCCTAGTGGGGCTTTGTCTCGGAGTTGGCGTCGCTTGGGCCAACATGTCGAACTTCTATCTGGTCAATAGTTTCTTGACCCCGGCGACTGCTGCTTCGAATTACGTCTACCACAACTACCAGGCTAATGAGATGAATCCGCAAAGCAGCAGCATGCCGACCGGGATCTATTTCCTCACGCAGGGGGGATCAAGACCGGCACCGTCAACGGGATCGGTCGTATCACAGTGATTGTCACGCCCACGTATTTCACGAACGGGTTCTGCTGGAACCGAAGTTCTGTCTACAGCTACTACGTTCTCAACTGCGCTGACAGTTGGGGTTAAGGAGGTGAGCCTGAGATGAAAAAACGCCTTCCAGTCGTGCTAATCACGCTTATCCTCGCCTTCTTCATTGGTGTGTCGATCGGCGTGGCTGCGCTTCGCCATGTAAGAAGTACCTCCAGTGCCCCAAGTGCCTCCTCCGTGTCCTCTCCGTCAGTATCCGTCTTGAGAGGACCGTCTCATCTGCTGCCAACTATCTTTGGCCGTCGGATCTTTGCTCAACAGTTGGTGGCAACACAGGCGCGTCGGGTTGCGCAGGCTGGGCCCGGAGAGATCTATGTTGCTCCAGGCGTTGATGGGACGCTCTGTCTCTTAGTTCGGGATGGGACCGGTGCCATGAGTGGGTGTGCCGACCCGAGTGTCCTAAACACGGGTGCGATTTACCTGTCCCTTCCGCAGCCCGATGGCTCTTTGAGGGTGATAGGGCTGGTAAGGGATGGTGTGACATCTGCATCAGACGGAGTAGAGAGCGCCAACGTTTCCACCAACGTCTTCGTCCTTCAGCACGCGTCGCGGTCGATCAAGTTGAAGTCGGCCGCGGGGACGCAGACACTCGACTTAGGGCCGCAAGAGCCGAGCGTAGTTCAAGGCCCCTGAGGGCCTCGACCGAGAGCGGGAGACCACCTTCCGCTCTCGGTCCTTCTTCTAGTGAGGAACGCAATCTGGACTTAGGGGATATAGAAACTGTATGGCAAGTCTAAGTCCCTCGCGAGAGCCATTCGAGAGTGCAAGCGACGCGCAACTCTTGCGAGCTGCTGGCGATCATCCAGACGCGTTCTGCGAGGTGTATACGCGCTATTTCGAGGATATCTTCGGTTGGTTTCGAAGGCGCGTTGAATCCGATGGTCTCGCGCTCGACCTTACCGCAGAGACATTTGCCCAGGCGCTGAGCAGCCTTCGGCGCTTCCGGGATGAGGCGGGCGGATCAGCAAGACCTTGGCTCTACGGAATCGCGGAGCACCTCTTTTACAAATACGAGCGGCGCCGGCGGGTTGAAACGAAGGCGCGTCGCAGGTTGGGCTTGCCGGTTCGTCATGAAGACGCTTATGAGGATCTCGAAGACCGTCTTGATGCGATTGCCCTTCAGCCTTCTCTCTCGCATGCTGTAGATGCGCTTCCTCAGCGCCAGCGTGAGGCGCTCAAGCTACGCGTTGTTGAAGGACATTCTTATCGTGAGGTGGCAAGACGGATGGCCACCTCTGAAGCATCTGCGCGCAAGCGCGTTTACCTTGCGTTACGTGCTCTGCGGGCGAGGTTCCAAGGAGGGAGCGATGAATAGCGATTCCCCGCAGGCCATGCTACTCCGAGAGCAGCTTCGGATGGCGGCGCGTCGCCTGGCTGCCCGACGCAAGCGGAACCGGCGACGGCTGACCGTGATTGCGGCGGGGGTCGCCGTCAGCATGTTGATAGTCGGGGGGATCGCCGCGGCGGCCGTGTTCTCGCGGGACGGGACGGTCTCCGCACCGACACACACTGAGTCCGTATCGCAGACACCGCCGCAGACCGCGGCCGCCTCGACACTGGCTTCGCCAACAGCGACCACGACTCTCACTCTGACGAGTCGTCTCCCCACGACGCCGCCAAAGGAAGATGCCGCGAAGCGGCTCGGCGTCTTCGAGAATCCACCCTCGCAGTCAATCGATGTCGACCCAGCAATTGCCCAATCGCTTGAACTAGGTGGTTCTCCGAATGGACACCTGCTCTGGGCGACGGCGCGTCTCCTGGTTTCAGACGCGACTTCTGAACTCTACGCTGCGCGCACCGACCAAGGTTCAGTCTGCTATTGGCTTCGATCCCGGATGCAAACTGCAAGTAGCTGCGCATCGACACTTCCAGATTCCTCGCCCGTCTCAGCTCTTGTAACCGAAGACGGAGCAGCCGCAGCGACGGCGGGCATTGCGACTAATGCCGTTCGCAAGGTGAAGGTTGTCGCGGACAATGGTGCTAGTTGCGAATCCAGGGTGTCTGGCAACGGCTTCATTTGTCGCATACCAGGTTCGTCAGCAGGCGCCATTAGTCATCTGGTCGTATCGCTCCGAAACGGACGGCTGCTCATCGAACCCATGTAAGCGGATCGTGGCAGGATCGGAGACGCGTAGTCTCGGGTACTTCGGGAGCAAAGGCTTGTAGGCGTCGGAGTCGGTGAAGCGTCTCAGCAGTTCGCCACCGTCGAGGTCGAGGAGCTCGCCGGTGACCGGGTCGGTGAGCATCTCGGGGGTCGGTTTGCCACGGTATTGCACGCTTGCTGGGCGGGAGCAATGCGTCAATACCGGCAGGTTGTGCGGTTCGGCGTAGTCGGAGAGGGGCCAGAGGCGATGATCGGAAGGTGGTAGCCGGTCGGTGGGTAGAGCTTCAAGCCACGGACGTCGTGCTGCTCAATCAGCGCGATCGTCGTCTCAACGATGCCGTCGCGCCGCGGGTCGACCGCCGCAAAGGGAATCACGATCGACTCGGGATGAGCGCTGCGGAGCGCCGCGACCTCCGCATGCTGTTCGTCGATGCCGACGCGCGATACCACCACCGATCGAAAGACGCTGCCGCGCTTCCATCAATGCACGCCGGGGGCACGGCACCACACTGACGTCGTCTTTCCGCCAAA
>DAINCT010000435.1:0-4059 GCA_036732245.1 Chloroflexota bacterium
CATAAAAGAACCCCGCCAGACGTGGGAGTCTGTGCGGGGTATTCGTGCCATTCACCGTATTCACATGGTGCGGTCTAACTGAGCTATAGGGACCAATGGCTTATTTTTGGCTTGTGGACGCCAAATCTTTACGTTTGTGTGACGCAATGTATGACGATTAGGCCACTAAAGTGGCCCATCTAGCCTGCCTATGGGTCAAATGGAGTTCTCGATTTTTGGCTTGCAGACGACAAATCTGTCTCTCGACCAATGGTGAAAACAGCTTGCACAAGGTATGCATTCACCCCCAAAATATGGATAGTATCCTGAATAAGGAATGCACAAGCAGTGCTGGATCCGGGTTGCACTGTACTGGTGTTTCGTCCGGCACGTGGACATGGGTCCACGCAAACCAGTGGTATTGTAGTGACCAGCCTATCCGCCGGGAGATGTGGCAAAGGCTGGCTGGAATACCTGCGATCGTCTCGGTGTCCTCGAGGCACTGTCGATGCGTTGACCCTGCTCTTGATTGACCGAATTTGACCTTCGCATTCGCACACCTATGTTGCGATCCGCGGCTCGGCAACGATCAACTGAAAGTTGAATTCGTCTTTTTTATTGCCTGCTTTCAGGGTTTCCGGAGCTGGCCTTGGGCGGGTTCAGGCTTCCGCTGCGGAAGCCTTCCAAATCAAGCGTGACAAATGCATAACCGAGCGCCTTGAACTCGCGGACGATACGCTCGCGGATATCCGGGTGCGTAAGTAGCGCCAGACTCTCCAGATCGGTTTCGACTCGGGCAGTCGAGTCATGCGTGCGCACGCGAGCCTGCTGAACGCCGACCTCGTGGAGCACGCGCTCGGCTGCGGCGATGCGTGCCAGGAGAGGTTCGTCGATCCGCATTCCATGAGGTACGCGCGACGAGAGGCAGGCCATGGCCGGCTTATTCCAGGTCGAGAGCCCAAGTTGCCGGGAGATTTCTCGAATTTCGACCTTGGTCAAGCCTGCCTCCAGCAGCGGCGCACGAACTCCCCGCTGGGTGGCGGCCCGCTGCCCCGGACGAAAGTCCCCAAGATCGTCGTGGTTGGCGCCATACACAATGTGTTTCAGGCCGAGACGAATTGCGAGTGGCTCGAGTTGGTCGATCAACGCAACTTTACAGTGGTAGCAGCGATCCGGATTATTGGCGAGATACCGCTCGTTCTCGAACTCGCGCGTCTTCACGGTATGCACGGCCACTCCCAGGTGCCTGGCCACATCCCGGGCCGACTCCACTTCCTCCGGTGCCAGGGAGGCAGAGACCGCAATGGCGCCCGCCGCATGATCTCCCAGAACGGTGTGGGCAAGCAACAGCAGCAGCGCGCTATCCACGCCACCGCTATACGCAACCAGAACACTCCCCAAATCTCGCAACAGTGACTCAACGGCCGCTCGTTTTTGCGCGAGCGCGTGATCGGATCCGATGAACGTGATTGGCGTTCCCACCTTAGACCTCATCCTTCCGCGCTCCGGCTGCCCGCCGCGCGATCTCGATTACTTCGAGCAATGGACGGCTGTGCTGCCTCGCCAGTTCGACGCAGTCCTCGTACTCCGGCATCGCGGCAAGAACCCGTCCGCCACGCTCTTTGACTTTAACGCGTACCGGCCCGAGTGGGGTCTCTACCGTCCAGCTGTTGCGTCCCGCGGAAATGCGGTCTACGTCTCGCCGCCGTACTCCCAAGGTCGTCGTTTCCGTGAACACGATGTCCAGGAGTGCTGTCGCATTCTCTGGCCGGCAGAGCACGCCTAGCATGGTTGCCGGTCTGTTTTTCTTCATGATGATGGGAGTGCAAAATGCGTCGAGCGCCCCTGCCGACAGTAACCGCTCGAAGAGATAGCCGAAGATCTGTGGGTTCATATCGTCGATGTTAGTCTCCAGCAGGGTGAGTCGCTCAATCTTCTCTTGCTTGTCTGAGCATGTGGCGGCCGCCTCTCCCAACCAGACACGTAGAATATTCGGATGCGGTAGGTCGGAGGCACCCGCACCGTATCCAACTCGGCTCAGCGTCATCGTCGGCTGAGTAAACGTGGCGAGCGTGCAGATGAGCGCGGCCCCGGTCGGTGTGACCAACTCGGCACGCACGTCCGTTGGTGGTGGTATGAGCGGTGCTCCCGCCGCCCGCACGATCTCGAGGACTGCCGGACCGGGCAGTGGTATATGTCCGTGGGCGACTTGAATCGAGCCATGTGCTACAGGAAACGGGGAAGAATACACCTCGTCAACACCAAGCAGATGCAGTGCTAAACATGTTCCCACCACGTCGACTATCGCGTCCACGGCACCGACTTCGTGGAAATGCACGTGCTCAGTCGGGACACGGTGGACACGCGCCTCGGCCTCCGCCAGCGTGGTGAATACCGCGATTGCGCGCCGCACCACCGGTTCCGGGAGCGCAGCATGCTCTATGATTGCGACGATGTCCCGAAGGTGTCTCTCCGGCTGCGGTTCGTGAAGCTCGACGCGAAAGGCGGTCGCGCCGACGGCTCCGCGCCTCGTAAGCTCGGCTGAAAGCGTGTAGCCGGTGATCGGGAGAGTAGCGAGCCCCTCTCGTAGTGACGCCAGTTTGAGCCCTGCGTCGAGCAGTGCTCCGACGATCATGTCCCCACTGGCCCCGCTGTAGAGATCGAAATAGGCGAGCACGGTCAGGGTGCTTCGGTGTCGGTTCGATTCGCCGACACCGCTCCGTCAGACACACGGTGAGACTGACGATTAATCATCGCCGCCAGCGCACCGGCGCCCACACCATTGTCGATATTGACCACTGCCAGTCCGAGCGCGCACGAGTTCAGCATAGTGAGAAGTGGTGTTATGCCCTCGAAGCTTGCTCCGTATCCGACGCTTGTTGGTACGGCGATCACGGGGCAGGAGACCAGTCCGGCGACAACTCCGGGCAAAGCACCGTCCATGCCTGCTATAGCGATGATCGCATTCGCCTTCTGAAGTGTAGGTACGCAATCGAGTACACGGTGCAGTCCGGCCACACCGCAGTCCTGGAGACGGTGTGCCTGATGTCCCATGGCCTCAGCCGTGATGGCCGCCTCTTCCATCACGGGAAGATCGCTGGTGCCCGCGCTAACGATGACGATCCCGGGTAGTGGCTCCGGCGTGTCGTGCTCAGACGGCCGCACCACGATCATCTCCGCACCGTCGTGATACCAGGCGTGTGGCACCACCTGCACGACCATCTCGAACGCCTGGCGCGAGGCGCGAGTGCAGAGCACGACATCGTTGACCGCCACGAGCCGCTGCATGATGGCCGCGATTTGTGTCGATGTCTTGGAGCGGCCATACACGACCTCCGGGAAGCCCGTTCGCAGAGCACGATGATGATCGATGCGAGCGAAGTCGATGTCTTCGTAGGGCATCAAGCGCAACCGCTCGATCGCATCGTCAACGCTCAGTTGACCGGATTGGAGCGACAGGAGAAGTTGATGGAGGTGGCGATGGTTCACGGTGACCTCGTGGAATGCAACGAGGGAATGCGAATGGCGGATGGGGGTGCAGTCAGTGGACGGGAGTGAATCGCTAACCGGCACAGGGAAACGCTGTGGTGCTCGACGCCGAGGGATCCGGAGGTGAGCACAGTGTTCTTGTCTATCCTTGCACGCTTGCTCGCGTTCTTGCCTGACGCCGCATGTTCTGCTCTCCCATTCAGGGAGCGGCTTTGCGCGCTGGGCTGGCCTCAGAAGAAGGTCTTGGGCCTGCTCGCGACGTGGGGCGCTGCCTTTTCGTTCCTCCGTCCATCGCTGTCGATGCTTCCAAGACGCAAACAACTCAGGTACAAGACATCTTGAGGCTGCCATTCAGGGAGCGGAGAGCCGATCTGCCCAGCTTAATGGGTCAACGGATTGCAGTGACAGGCGCTCTAGCCGGTATTCATTACGTCGAATCTTGTGTTGGCTCACGCCGTGTGAGCGGGAGGCTTTTCATACTTTCGTACATCCACGCGACGCACGAGATCCACGCTGAATGGCGGGAGATACCATAAAGAGTCGGTAGAGCGCGAGCGCAACAATACACCCTTCAATGAGAAGTGAGGCCAG
>DAINCT010000436.1:0-4048 GCA_036732245.1 Chloroflexota bacterium
GACAATCACTACTTCTTCCATGGCTTCCCTCCCGCCGTCCGTCACTTCATTATGGTGTACAGGCGGTCTCCGGGCAGCGACCACGGCGGGTTTGGCGAACTGGATCGCCGATAGATTGCGATCGCTCAGGCTCCCAAAAGCCGCGCGATCACGGTGCGCTGAATTTCGGAGGTACCTTCCCCGATCTCGCCGATTTTGACGTCGCGCCAGTACCGTGCCACCGGGAATTCCTCCATGATGCCATAGCCTCCGTGAATCTGAATGGCGTGATTGGCGGCACGGGTGGCCACCTCAGCCGCATACAGTTTCGCCATGCCGGCCGCCATGCGGAAATCTTGCCCCTGATCCTTGAGCCACGCCGCCTTATATGTCATGAGACGCGCTAACTCGATCTCGGTGGCCATGTCCGCCAGCCGGAACTGTATGGCCTGAAACTTGGAGATGGCGCGGCCGAACTGAGTGCGCTCACGCGCGTACTTGAAGGACGCATCGTAGCAGGCTTGCGCCAAGCCGACGCTCAGGGCAGCGACCGAGATGCGTCCGCCGTCGAGCGTGGTCAGGAACTGGTGAAACCCCTCGCCTCGCCGCCCCAGGACGTTAACTGCCGGGACGGTCGCGTCCGTGAAGGAGAGTTCGTGGGTATCGGAAGCTCGCCAGCCCATCTTGTCATAGCCGGGAGCTACCGAGTATCCCTGCGTCCCGGTCTCCACGATGAGGTTGGAAATCTCGGGCTTGCCGTCGGGCTGCGTGCCAGTGATGGCTGTGATGGTCACGCCGCCGCTGATGCTGGTGCCCGAATTGGTGATGAATGATTTCACCCCGTTGATGTGCCACTGTCCGTCGTCGAGTGTTGCCCTGGTTTGGGTCGCGCCCGCATCTGATCCGGCCTGCGGCTCGGTCAGGCCGAACGACCAGAGCCGCTCGCCACGGGCGAGCGCCGGCACGTACTGTTGCTTCTGTTCCTCGGTGCCGAACATGAGGAAAGGCATAGCGCCCAGCGAGGTGTGAGCCGCCACGGTAATTCCGACGGACGCGTCGCCGCGCGACAGTTCTTCGACCGCCAAGGCGTAAGTGAGTGTGTCGGCTCCAGCGCCGCCGTACTGTTCGGGAATCGGCAGCCCCATGAAACCCAGCTCGGCCAACTTGGTGATGATTTTGTACGGAAACTCTCGATTGCGATCAAAATGCTCGGCCTGCGGCGCGATCTCCTCGGTTGCGAAGTCGCGTGCCAGGTCCCGCACCATGGTCTGCTCTTCGGAAAGATCGAAGTTCAGGGGTTATACCCCTTTCCGCCGCTTAATCTCGGCCGTCAGCGCGGGCACGATCTTGAACAGGTCTCCCACCACCGCCAGATCCGAAAGCTGGAAGATTGGCGCATCCGGATCTCGATTGATGGCGACGATCGTATCCGCGGTCTGCATGCCGACCCTGTGTTGCACCGCGCCGGAGATGCCCACCGCCAGGTAGAGCGACGGTTTGACGGTCCGGCCGGTCTGGCCCACCTGATGGGCGTACGGAATCCAGCCAGCGTCGACCGCTGCCCGTGAGGCACCCACGGTTCCTCCGATCTCTGTTGCCAGATCCTCCAGCAGCGCAAACGGTTCCGGGCCTCCCAGGCCACGTCCCCCGGACACGATGATATTGGCCTCTTCCAATGGGACGGCACTGCCTTCTTCCAGCACCGTCTGGCCGCGCCGAGCCCGCTTGACGTCCTCCCCCGGACTGTAGTCGAGCATTCGGACCGCGGGAGTCTTCGGTGACTCCTGGGGAGAGAACGCGTTTGGACGCACCAGGAATATGGCGAGCGGAGCGTTCTTGACTTCGACCGTCGTCACGAAGTTTCCGCCGAAGATCGTCTCGTGGGCGTCCACATGGCCGTCATGTGGGACCAGATCGACCACGCCCGACACCAGCCCGGCGCCGAGTTTCGCGGCCAAGCGCGACGCTATATCCCGTCCGTCCGCGCTATCCGGAAATAGCACGACCTCGGGCTCGGATGCTCGGACGACCTGCGCGAGGAGGTCGACGTGGGGGTCTACCAAGAAGTCGACGAACACCGGATCTTCAGATACCAGAAGCTCGTCAATACCGTATCGACCGAGCCGTTCGCCGGTGGCCGCCGCGTCGGGTCCCAGAGCTACCGCGAGTGCTCTCGCTCCCCTGGTCGCTGCCAGTTCCGCCGCTTTGGTTGCTAACTCGAGTGCGGTACGTTTCGGCTGACCGCCTTCATGTTCCACGTACACCATGATGTCGGATGACATACGTCGCCCTTCCTTCCCGCTCGAGTGGTGCTAGATGTATTTTCTTGCTTGCAGAAAGTCCGCGATCAAGACCGCGGCCTCCTCCGGAGTTTCGGGGCGGGCTACCTCGCCCGCGGTCCTCTCCGCCCGCGCCTGGGACGAAGTGACGACCGTTCTAGCTCCTTGCAACCCAACCGCCGCGGGCTCGATGCCCAGATCGGAGAGGGTTAGCTTCTGAATTTCCTTACGCTTGGCAGACATGATCCCCTTCAGGGAGGGATATCGCGGCTCATTGGCGCCCTTCACGACACTTACCACACACGGTAGCGGCGCCTGGACTTCCTGGTATCCGCCGGCTACCTGTCGATTCACCGTGATCTTCTCGCCTTTGACCTCAAGCTTCACAGCGTAAGTCACGAGCGGAACCCCCAGTGCCTCGGACAACCCGCCCGGCACCAGCCCGGAACGCGCATCGGTACTTTCCGTGCCGGTCAGAACGAGGTCATGCGGAAACCGGTCCAGCGCCGCAGCCAGAACGGCACAGGTTCCGCTCCAGTCGGTACCGGCCAGGGCGGGATCGCTCACATGCACGGCGCGGTCGACTCCCATCGCGAGGGTCTTCCGAATCATGTCTTCGGCGGAGGGAGGCGCCATGGTCAGCACCACGACCTCTCCGCCGTTCGCTTCTTTCAGTCGGAGCCCTTCCTCAATCGCATATTCGTCAAACGGATTGACGACGCTTTCGAGTGCTTCGCGGTTCAATCGATAATCCGGGCCCAGCTCCTTTTTCGCTGTGGTGTCCGGAACCTGCTTCACACATACCACGATGTTCAAGCGTGTTCCTCCAGGTGCACGAGTGTGACGGCGAACGTCGTAATCCGCAGTCGGACGGCGTGGGCCGGAGTGATGCCACTTCCCCTGCTGCGACGGGCGTCCACCGCGCTGTCAGCGTACCACGGAGCCCATGCGTCGCTTAAACCCCTCATGTGAAAAAAGCAGCCCCGCCTGATTGCGCCGGCGGAACTGCTCGAAGTGGTAGCGCATACGGGATTCGAACCCGTGGTCTCCGCCTTGAGAGGGCGGTGTCCTAGGCCGCTAGACGAATGCGCCTCGTGCACCAAGCGAATTGTAACAAAGCAACCAGAGCGCCACAACGGCCCACCCGAGCCGGCTCAATACGATATGAACGAGATCACATCGACGCCGTACGATTCGAGTCGAGCCCGACCACCGAGTGCGGGCAGTTCCACCAGCACGGCGACGGCGATCGGTTCTCCATGTAGTTCCTGCACGATATCGAGCGAGGCCGCAATAGTTCCGCCGGTAGCAAGGAGATCGTCCACCAGCAGCACGCGCTGGCCCGGCTGAACCGCATCTCGATGGAGCTCGAGCGTGTTGGTGGCGTACTCAAGGGTGTATTCGCGGGTAATCTTATCGGCGGGCAATTTTTCCAGCTTCCGAATGGGGGCGAATCCCGCTCCCAGCTGGTACGCAATGGGCGCTCCAAAAATGAATCCGCGCGATTCCATGGCCACCACGACGTCCACGTCAGCATCCCGGAATGGTTCCGCCAGAACATCAATGGAGTCGTGAAACAGTCCCGGGTCTTTCAGAATGGTGGTAATGTCGTAGAAGAGAATGCCTTCATGGGGAAACCCAGGCACCTCTCTGATTCCTGCGCGCAACCGTTGAACGGTCTCTTGCTGCTCGCTCATAAGCAGCACATTATAGGGTGATACCTGACCGGTTCCCTGGGAGACAGCCGTGGCAGTACAAACCCGGGTCGACGAGCGGATGGTCGTTGGCCT
>DAINCT010000437.1:0-4048 GCA_036732245.1 Chloroflexota bacterium
GCGCGAAGAGTGACCTGCATTCCGGGCTATACGGCGGGGCTGTCGCTAACCCTATTCACGCGCTGGTGCGCATTCTCGATTCCATGCGGAGCCCAGACGGCACCATCCAGGTGGAAGGTTTCTTCGATCAGGTCGTTCCACTGACGGACGAGGATCACCAGGCGATCGGCGAGGTTCCCTTCGACGAAGCGGCGTACAGAGCGGAAATCGGCGTCGACGACGTGTTCGGCGAACCAGGGTACACGACCTTGGAACGGGCGTGGGCGCGGCCCACGCTTGAGGTGAACGGCATCTGGGGCGGCTTTCAAGGGGAGGGAGTCAAGACGGTACTCCCCAGCGCCGCGCACGCCAAGATCACCTGTCGCCTGGTGCCGCAGCAAGATCCGACCGCGATCGTGGACGCAGTCACCCGTCACATTCACCGCAACAAGCCACAGGGGGTTAGGGTCGACGTGACGCCGCTGCCGTTCATCGCCCGGCCGTACCTAATCGCGCGAGACCACTGGGCAAACGCGATCGCCGACGAGGTTCTTACCGAGGTGTACGGCAAGCATCCCTACTACACCCGTCTGGGAGGCAGTGTACCGGTAGCCGAGCTGTTCCTCTCCCTGTTGAACGCCTACACGGTCTCGTTCGGTTTCGGCCTGAGCGATGAAAACATACACGCTCCGAATGAATTCATTCGCCTCTCCGGCTTCCAACGCGGCCAGCGCGCATGGGTGAAGCTACTCGAGCAACTCGGCAACCACTCAATAACCTAAGCCGGTCGACTCGTTGCTACTTCCTGCTCGGTATGAGAGTGCGAGTCGCGCTTGTGATGCCATGCACGATCATGCCGGCTACAGCGTACAAAATTGAGCCCAACAGCGCGGCCCGAAAGCCATGAACCACGAAGCCCGGTACCAACCAGGCGGCGAGCAGGAACAGGACCGCGTTGATAACGAACACGAAGAGCCCGAACGTGATCAAGGTAATCGGTAGCGTCAGGATCACGAATATGGGGCGCAGGAAGGCGTTGAGCAACCCCAGGACCACCGCTGCGCCGAGTGCCGACAGAAACGTCACGTGGATGCCACGCACGAGTTGCGCGATCAGCACGAGTGCGAGTGCCGAAAGTACCAGGCGAATGACGAGCTTGAGCATGACCTAACTCTCTTTCATGGTGGTCCTGACGGTCAGATGTGACTCACTATAATCGAACGCCTGTACGCTACTCAGTAAGGACTTTGCATGCCCAAAAAAGGCAATCTTTCCGTCATTTGCGGTCCGATGTTTTCCGGCAAATCGCGCGAACTGATTCGGCTCATTCATATCGCGGAGATCGCCGGTCAGCGGACAGCGACGTTCAAGCCCCGCATCGACACCCGCTACAGTCACAGCGATGTCTCCTCCCACGACGGATTTCACAAAGGCGCGCACGCCGTTGAGACCGCCAACGAGATCCTCTCGATTCTCCCCTCCTACCCGCAATTCCCTGAGGTCGTGGCGATCGACGAAGCCCAGTTTTTCGACCGGGGCATTACTGCGGTGTGCCTGGGCCTGGTCGATCGCGGGCGGCGGGTCGTGGTCGCCGGCCTCGACCGAAACTTTCGAGGCGAGCCGTTCGGCAGCATGCCGGAACTTCTAGCATGCGCCGACGAAGTGCTGAAGTTGCGAGCCGTCTGCATGCACTGCAAGGACCCGCGGGTGACTGCCACGTTGCCGCAACGCCTGGTCGACGGCCGTCCAGCGCACTACGATAGCCCAGAGGTCATGGTCGGAGGATCTGAAGCGTACGAAGCCCGTTGTCTCGATTGCCACGAGGTACCGGGGAAGCCAGACTACGGCATCTTGTTCCAGGAAATGCTGATCGATTCATGAGCCCTGACCGGCCGTGGCAGGTGTTGCTGCTGGGCGGCGCCAGCGGCGGGGGGAAGACGCAGATCAGCTACCGTCTGGCTCAATACTTTGAGGTGGGGCTCACCGAGGTCGATGACTTCCAGGTGATCCTCGAGGCCATGACCACGCCCGAGCAGTACCCGGTATTGCATTTCTGGCGCACGCACCGGGAGGATGTGCTCCGCATGAACGAAGACGAGCACCTCGAATTCATGTTGAGCTACTGCAAGGTGCTCGACCAGGCCCTGGCCCTGGTGATCGCCAACCACATCGAGAGCCGGGCTCCTAGCGTGCTGGAAGGTGATTTCATTCTCCCTTCACTCGCGGTGCAACCCCGGTACGGCGACATCGATGTCGAGGGCCAGGTTCGTGCCGTCTTCGTCTATGAAGCGAGCGAGGACCAACTAGGCCACAACTTTTTGGCGCGCGAGGGACACGAGCAACCCGTACGTGCCCACGCCAGTTGGTGCCACAGTGAATGGCTACGCAAGGAATGCCACCGGCTGGGTGTCCCGACTATGCCGGCACGTCCCTGGGCTACCGCGTTCGAGCGAGCAATTGCGCTGGTCGATTCTCAGAATCCCGCCTGACCCGGCTCTGTCGTTACTCCACACCTTCAACCATGATGATCCGCGACTCGGCTGCCTCACGCCGAATGGCCTTAGCGGCTTCGTATTCGGGGGACGACCACCACCTCCGCACGTGATCGGCACTGGGAAACTCGAGGATCACGACCCGGTTTGGCTGCCAATCGCCTTCCAACGACTCGTGAGCGCCGCCGCGTACGATGAACGTGCCGCCATACAGGGCCGCCGAGCTACTGGACAATACCTTATAGTCCTCGTATCGCTTCGGGTCTGTCACCTGGATGTCGGTAATCACGTAGGCACTCATACGCTCCTCATTACTGGTGGCGAAACACGAAATAGAACAGATTGATCAGGACTACTGCCACCATCACGGGGATTGCGGCAAATTCCGCAAATCGTGCAGTACATTTCTCGACCTCGTGCTTCGTCCGTGTCGGGGTGTAGACGAAGGATACCGCAGAAATCACACTGAATAAAAATAAGCGGCTCGATAACTAATCGCCGGCTAATTTACGAGTGCTATAGTCCCTCATTAAGGAGTAGAACTTCAGCCAATGCACGTTCAAGGAATCGACGGAATGATTGAAAAATCGATCAGGACTCCGGCCATGTCATTCATCCTGCGAATATGGCCGGGTGATGATTCCGGACCGGGCATGCGCGGCGAGATCGAGCACATCCGCACTGGGGAGAAGCGCTTTTTCCAGGACCACTGGAGCCTGCTCCACCTGCTGGAAACCTGGACGGAAGATCATCAACAGGCCATCTAACCGTCGTTCTTGACGGAAGCCCGCGGGCACGCCGGCAAGTCGGTCTCGCGCGGCAGCATCATCCCGGAAACACAAAGGAGCGGCGAGGATTTAGCTCGCCGCTCCTATCTATCTCGGGCAGTGGATCGGCCTTACCGGCCGCTCACAAATGCGTATCGGTTACACAGCCAGCGGCTCGGGGGTCAGTGCGAACACCTTGATGATGCCCTCATTCATCGACAATCGAGCAGTCTGACCAGGTCGTAGTGCACCGGTGAGGATGGCGTCCGCGAGTGCATCGTCGACATGCAGCTGGATCGCCCGGCGGAGAGGCCGCGCGCCAAACTCTTCGTCGTAACCCTCGTCCATCACGAACTCGCGCACATCGTCGCCCATCGCCAGGGCGATGTTTTGCTCCTCCAGCCGAATCTCGACCTGCTGCAACAGGAGGTCGACGATCTGGCGCAGACTCTCGCGGCTAAGCGAGTCGAACACCACGATCTGGTCGATTCGGTTCAGGAATTCCGGTCGGAACGCCCGCTTGAGGCCTTCCAAAGCCTTGGTACGCAGCTCGTCGTTTTCGGCGGCTTCAGTCAAACCGAGCCCAAATCCAATGCGAGCGGCACGTCGCAGCTCACCGCTTCCGACGTTCGACGTCATGATCACGACCGTGTTCTTGAAGTCCACGGTACGTCCCTGCGCATCGGTCAGATGGCCGTCGTCCATGATCTGCAAGAGCGCATTGAACACCTCAGGGTGCGCCTTCTCGATCTCGTCGAACAGGACGACCGAGTACGGGCGACGTCGGACCTGCTCGGTGAGCTGGCCCTG
>DAINCT010000438.1:0-4041 GCA_036732245.1 Chloroflexota bacterium
TGGTGCGACCACGCGGGCGTCGGAGCACTGCTGCGCGGCTCCGACCTACACCGCAGTGCCTCCCTACACCCAAATCTCCCTAGGAGTACCCTGAGGGGTACACAGGAAAGAGATACGCAGACATGACGACAGGACAACGCTTCGATTGGTCGGGAATCGTCGACTACGCGGGCCGGGCGCAGGTCGAGGTCCCAAAGACGCAGTATCAATTGCCGGGCATTACGGCCGAATACCATCCGCGCGGCATCCCGGTCGAGGTGCCACCGCTGTGGCACACGGTGGTGACGGCACGGCTCGCCTTCCCGCCGGAGGACGGCCCTGCGCTCCAAGCAGCGCAAGCGAGGCTCGCGACGGCGCTGGACGAGATCGAACGCGTCTATCCGATCACGCCGCACGGCATCTTTATCCAGGTGGCGTACGGTCTCCCCTACTTCCGCGAACGCATTCCTGCCGCCATCGTCGAGGAGCATATGCCGAAGTCGATGCTGCCCGGCACCGAGGGCCAGTGGGCGGTCGTCGACTCAATTCGATTCCCCAAAGATCCGATGGCGATTGCACTGGAGCGCAACGACATCGCCATCCACCTCATGAGCGACTTCGGTGCGCACGTCGACAACGTGGTGGCCGCGCTCTTCCGGGGGGAGGAGCACACGCTGAACGGCATTCCGATCGATGGGGTCTACCTGGGCGATCTGCTGCAGGTCACCACCATTCGACGGGGCTTCGTGGGACACAACATGCCGAAGCTCATGGGAGAACGGGCGGGCATCCCGGGTGCTGAAAAGATCCCCGACGGCTCAATGCTCTTCATGGGCTTCACCTCCACCGGGGCCGATACCGTGGCGTTCGAGAATACGCCCAGCTTCGAGACCATCCCGGGATTCACCGATCTCACGCCCGACAGCTACTTTGCCCACGGCACCGCCATGCACCTCTCGCGTACCGCGACCGACATCGCCAAGTGGTACGCGCGCGACCCACAGGAGCGGCTGCACCGCATGTATCATCCGCGACGCTCCGAGGATCCGGAGGCGCTGACCCACTGGTCGGTGCCGCTTCCCTTCCCACGCGAGCGCGGCGTCCTCTCCTTTGACCCCGATGAGTTCATCAACCGGCTGCTCGAATACGATGCCGACCGGCACGGCGTGATCGGCCATGGAATGCAGGTACACGGTGTGGTGCGCCTGCTGCAGGGAACCATCTCGGCCTACGGCGAGTGGCTCTCCCCCGGCACGGTGTACTTCCTGCGCCAGGATTTCAATACCATCGAGAACCCGTTTTCGTTCTCGACCGAGGACGAGATCGATCCTACCCCGCACGCCGGTCTCCACTTTGTGGGCTTTGGGCCATCCTCACAGCACTACCAGGTCATGCGTCTGCTGATGGATAGCGCGGATCTCCAGCAGCGCTACGATCTCCCCGATTCGAACGTGGCACTGGCGGGTTTCACCACCACGACCCACCGCCAGAACTTCCTCTTGCCGCCTCGGGCGCACCGATCCATGCCGCTGGCCGAGCTGATGTAACCAGAAAAGATTATCTGCCGACGTTTCAATTGTCCAGGCACTCCTGCACACATCAGCTTCTTCATTCCTGTGCGCCCTGACGGTGTTCGGGCCCGGTTAGCCTCCATATACTGAGGCACGTTCATCGAACACGGTGGAACTGCAGGGAACTTCCGCAGCCCACAGCACGAGGAACAGCCGGTGCCACATTCGTTGGGTCGGCCCCGCTCATCACCGCTCGCTCCATGCCCAGCTGGGGATTGCCAGAACCGTCCCCAGCTGGGCCTCCTTCACGTCAGGTCGTGGGGCAATCGCCTACACTGAGCGGAAGGAGCCGGTGAGCCGGGCAGGTCTCTCGCGCTCACTCGGGAGCCTGATGCCACGGATCACACCTACTCGACCGTCTCGTTCACCGCTGGAATTGGGTAGGAAGCGTGCGTAACATCTCCGCCGATGGGGGAAGCGTTCCGTCGGCGCCGCCATTCTCATCCCTGTTCGAGTCCTACTGGCTCGACGACGCCTACGACGAGATGTTCGTGGCGCAGGGCATTCCGCGCCCTGCCTACGGTGAGATGAACCGACAGCTCCTGGAGATGCAGGCCCACGAGCTGGACCGACGGCAGGCCGCGGCGGATCTGGCGTTTTTGAATCAGGGCATCACCTTCACGGTCTATGGGTCCGATGAAGGGGTAGAGCGTATCTGGCCGTACGATTTGCTGCCACGCATCATCACCGGGGCCGAGTGGGACACGATCGAACGCGGCCTGGCGCAGCGGATTACCGCCCTCAATCTCTTCCTCAAGGACATTTACCACGACGCCCGTATCCTGGCCGATGGTGTCGTGCCGCGGCAGCTCGTCTATAGCTGCCGGCACTTTCGCCGGGAGATGCGAGGCATGCGAGTGCCGCGTGATGTGTATATCTCGGTCGTGGGATCCGATCTGGTACGGCTGCCTGACGGCCGATTCGCCGTCCTGGAGGACAATCTGCGCGTGCCCAGCGGCGTCTCCTACATGCTCGTCAATCGACAGGTGATGAAACGCGTTTTTTCGCTGCTCTTTGCCAGCTACGATGTCTGTCCGATCGACCACTACAGCGGAGCTCTGCTGGCGACCCTGCAGCGGCTGGCGCCCCCGGGCGTGGCCGATCCCACCATCGTCCTGCTCACGCCAGGGGTGTTCAACTCCGCCTACTTCGAGCACGCCTTCCTCGCGCGGCAAATGGGGATCGAACTGGTGGAGGGACGCGATCTCCTCATCCACGATGCGCATGTCTACATCAGAACCACGGCCGGCCCCAGGCGGGTCGACGTGATCTACCGCCGCGTCGACGATGATTATCTGGATCCACTGACGTTTCGCTCCAACTCGATACTGGGTGTGCCGGGGTTGGTCAATGCCTATCGCGCCGGCAATGTCTCTCTGGCGAACGCGATCGGTACCGGCGTGGCCGACGACAAGGCGATGTACGCCTACGTTCCCGCGATCATCCGCTACTACCTGAGCGAGGAGCCGATTCTGCCAAACGTCGAGACCTATATCCTGAGCGATGAGAGTCAAAGACAGTACGTGCTCGAACACCTGGATGAATTGGTGGTGAAGGACGTCGGCATGTCGGGGGGGTACGGCATGCTCATCGGGCCGCAGAGCACGGCGGAGCAGCGCGACGAGTTTCGCCGCCGCATCATCGCGGAACCACGCACCTATATTGCACAGCCGACACTGGCGATTTCGCGCGCTCCGTGCTTCCTCAAGGAAGGGATCGAACCACGCCACGTGGATCTGCGACCGTTTGTCCTCTTCGACGGTCAGGCGACCATTGTCCCGGGGGCCCTCAGCCGCGTCGCGCTCCGGCGTGGCTCGCTGGTGGTGAACTCCTCCCAGGGTGGCGGCAGCAAAGACACCTGGGTATTGCACGGGTAGGGTGCCATGCTTTCTTCCGTGGCCGACAATCTGTACTGGATGAGCCGATACCTGGAGCGTGCCGAGCATACCGCTCGCCTGCTGGACGTCAATGTCCACGGTGCACTCGAGGGGACACCGGAAGGGGCGAGGCGACGGTGGGAGCGGCTGTCGACCAGCCTCCGCATCCCTTTGACCGGCCCGACCCTGGATGGGCGTTCGATTACCCAGATCTGCGCGCTGGATACCGCCAATCCCGAATCCATCGTGTCCTGTATCGCGTCCGCGCGCGATAACGCGCGGGAGGCGTGGGAGCAGATCAGCTCTGAGATGTGGGAACAGATCAACCGGCTGTATCTGTTCGTCAGCAAGACCAATATCGACGACATCTACCGGGGAGAGCCGCACGCCTTCTTTGCCGCGATCAAACAGGGGGCGCATCTCTTTCAGGGCATCGCCGATTCGACCATGAGCCATGGCGAGGGGTGGCAATTCATTGGCGTGGGGCGCGGGATCGAACGGGCGACGGCCACCACCAATCTCCTCGGCGCCTACTTCACGCCCGAAGCCGCGGACCCGGAGGGTGAGTCGCCGGCATACCTGGAATGGGTCGGATTGCTGAAGTCGTGTACCGC
>DAINCT010000439.1:0-4005 GCA_036732245.1 Chloroflexota bacterium
CTAGATCGAGCCAACGCTACTGGGAACTTTGTCGATCCCGTCACGGGGCAGAGCGCCCAAACGTTGCAGTCACAGCTTCAGCAAGCCACCCTGAGCGGGCAGTACCAGGGAGCGCCTACCGAACAAGCCCGCGAGTTCAACACGACACAGGATCTGTCCCGCGCCCAACTGCTGGCGCAAGCAAGCGCCGATCCAAACCGCATTGTGGAGTCAGCCAACCTAGCGCGACTCTTCGGCGCCTCCCGTGGCGGCCAGACACCCTTGCCGGCATCATACAACGCACTGCCGGGAGGAACGCAGACTCCTGCCACCAACTTCACGCTGGGGGCTGGCTACCCGGCAAACTACACCCACACGCCGCCAGGACAGATGGCACCGCTGAACGCCACGAACTACACCGCCAATGCGCTCGGTGGATTCACGGCAACGCCGCCTGGAACGATGGCACCCGTTGGCCAGAGCAACTGGACGCCTACCCAGTTTAACCCTGGGGGCTATCGGCCAATCGCACCGCTGGTCCGTGGACCTGCCCAGAGCAACTGGACGCCCACCCAGTCTAACCCTGGGGGCACCGGCAGCGCGTCAGCCGGCTATCCATCTGCCTACGGAAGCGGCACGCCGCCGGCGCAGTTTGCGCTTTCCCCGGAACTGGAACGGTATGCCTCTGGTGGCATGATGCCCCAATTCGGCAATCCAAATACACCCGGACGGATGACCTCCGTGGATGATCTGCGGGCAAGCGGTTGGTCAGCTATGAGTACCCCAAATTCGTATAACAACCTCAGCGATACTGGGAAAAAGGAACTTGGGGCGGTGAACCTTTCCGTTAGCGGCCAGAGTCCGGCCGATCTGGATTCTCAGATCAAGAGACAACTTCCTAGTGGGCCGGCGGTCCTTCCCGCCACAATGTCAGCGTAGTCGGCACTTCAAGGAGCATTCTGCTACACTGCTACTTAGCAACTAGGCACAAGCGCACGACGCAGCTTCCTGTGTAGGAGGATCGTCGAGCGCAACAAAGAGCGTCGCAGACCAGCGCGCTACTTCCCGAGAGGGCGGTAGCGCGCTTTTGTGTGTCTGGAAACACAGTCCACACGGAGGGACGAATGGTCGCAGTCGAAGCGATCCGCGAAGCAGGAACCTCAGCCGCGCAGCCAACCGAACGGCCGGGATCGTCAGAGCTTGAGTCTGCGAACGCTTTACGCGCCGCAGACCTGGTGGTGTTCGCCTCAGGGCGGGATACGTCCGTCATTGGCGGTTCCCCCAACGAGAATGAGACACCAGCAGCAGCCGAGACGCAGCCCGCCCAGGAAGTTGGATCGCCAGAGGGGACACCGCCGGCCGAAGAACGAGTCACGTACACCAAGCGAGAACTGGAAGCCGAACAGGAGCGTCGCGTCCAAGCGGCACTCTTGAAGGGCCGAAAGACGTGGGAACGAGACTACGCCGCGAAGCAACAGCAATTCTCTGCGGAGGCTGCCCGTCAGGCGGCTGATGCGGAAGAAGCGGAGTTGTATCGCCGTTCGGCGGCGGGGGAATACGAAGCGGACGAACAACTGCTCAAGCGGGCCAAGTCCCAGCTTGAAGGCAAATACGGCCAGCAAGCGCTCCGTGCCGAGATTGCCAAGGCCCAAGCAGACGAGAGGCAACGTATCTGGCAGACCCACCTCGGCGCGTTCGGGGTCGATACAGAGGCAGACGAGCCAGACGAAGAACTCGCCACTGCGCTTCAGTCTCCCGACTTTCGCACGCTCAACGCCGCACTCTTGAAGCGTGCTTCCGCGCCGGAGATGATCGAAGCGGCCTGGCAAAACCCTGGGATCAAGGCGCGTTACGCTGCCGAGATGGGCCAGATCCAGCGCGAGCGGGACAACGCCGTGAAGCTCGCACGAGACGCTGGGAGCACCAACGCCCAGATTCAAGCCATTCGCAGTGGGGAAATTGCCCGACCTGATCTGTCTACCTCAGCAGGCGGTCGGATGGTGAGCAATGACGACGTGGAACGCGCCTATGCGGAGAACCCGCGTGATCCTGAGGTTGCCAAAGCGTACCGAGATCGCATCTTGCGCCGGCCACGACCAGCCTAACCGAAATTATCCGGTACCGCTGTCAACGGGCGTAGGGAATAGACACTAAAAACTGAAGCACTGGGGGCAGAAAGCAGTGACAACCGATGGCAGTCAGCGGAATCATCACCGCCTCCGACTTTTCTAACTTCGAGCCGAAGTTGATTGCGGCGGCCAAGTTCACCCTCCAGAACAAAGTGCTCATGCCTCAACTCTTCCGCCAGGAAGCGTTGCTCCCGTCGATGGGCCGCACCTGGAATCAGCCCCGTCATGGCACCGTCACCGCGACGGCCCTGACCGAAGGCGTGCCCCTGGCGATTGGGCAGGTGCCGACCCAGACCAACACCGCCATCACCCCCGGAGAAGCCGGCTGCGAGGTCGTCTTGACCGATGTCGCGCTGTCCTCAGGCCGTGACGATTACGCCCGCCAGATGGGCCGAGTGATGGCAGACGCACTTGCAAAGAAAATTGATGTTGATGGATTGACCAGGTTCACCGACTTCACCACCATCGGTACGGTCGCCGTCTCCGGTACACCGGCCTCGTCCATCACTGTCGGCCATGTCAACGCGGGTGTCTCCCGCATCCGGGCCGCTTCGCAGCCACCGCCAACGCCGCACTGGTTCGTCACTCGGCCCGAGACGATGCGTGTCGTGCTCAATGCCGCTGGCCCGACCGGGACGTATCCCATTCCGTCCGGTCTGAGCCAAGAGCTGATCGAAATGTACTATATGCACGATTTCAGACTTTTCAGTTTGAACGGCGGATTCGCCACGGCCAACCTACCGACGAACCTGGTGGCAGCGGCTTCTCCGTGTGCCGTGGGTGCCGTCTTCAGCCAGGAATCGGAAGTGTTCGTCTCGGCGCACGACACCGAGTTCGAGAAGGACCGCGACATCGAACTCCGCGGCTGGGTCATGACCGCTGTTGCCCGCTATGGCTACGGCGCTGATGTCACGGCTTGGGGCTGCGGTTTGACGATGGATTCGACTCTCGCGATCAGCTGACCCATAGCGTTACACATCAGGATCAACGTAGATGCGTGTTGTACGGATGGCGGTGGCAAGTTCAGCCAGTTTGGCGCGGCCGTCTCCTCCGGTCGAGTGCAGTTTGTTGGCTTCTGCCCAGATGGCGAAGTCGCGGGCTTTCTTCGACTGGAGGGGAAACCGCCTGAACAGTTCGACTATGGCCGCACATTCCCGAGCGGTGCTGCACGTAAAGGTGGATTTCGGCTTGCCGTTGGGGATTGTCGAGTGGATGCGGCGACTGTCGTACACCGCACCAAAGCCGAGCGTCTTCTGGACCATTTCCAATAAGGGGCGGTCGTCCATGCGAAGGGAGATCATGAATCTCAGGCGGGTGTGGCGCTTGTCAATGCTCAGGAAGAAACAACCTTCCCCGTCCGTCAATCCGGCGATCCAGTGTCCGAAGGATGGCGCGATGTCGGGCAATGTCACCATCGGGGACTCGCTCAACTTGGCGCAGACTTTCGAGCAGTGCTTGTTTCGCCGTGCATCATTCGCCGGCCGCGTCACCACCTTTCCGCAAAACGCGCAGACATACGTGCCCATCGTGAGGCCGGTCCGCTGCGACTCGGCCCTGCATTCTCGCGAGCACGTCTTGTGCGGGTACTCCACTTCCTTCCCACAGACCGCACACTCGCCGGTGAACTCATCTCGCCTCTTCTCTCGCCTCTTCTCTCGCCAGACGGCCATCCGGCAGCGGGGTGAGCACGTGTCACGGCGGACGACCTGCGGCCGTGGATCAAGTTCAAAGGTGGTCCCGCACCACGTACACACCGCAGTCTTTTCGGGGGCAGCAGCAACCATTGGCAGCACTCCTTCAACAAGAGTATACCGCACACAGCCCCAGGAGGTAACTAACTGATGATCGCGTACAACGAAAAGATCCAGACCATTTCGGTGCAGGCGGCCAACCCGGC
>DAINCT010000440.1:0-4001 GCA_036732245.1 Chloroflexota bacterium
TCCGAAGATCGCGTGCTCGAGTCGTCTCGGCCATCATGGTCGGAGTCTCATCACATAGGTTAGACAGGCCGCTCCGGTGTCTCCAGCCCGAGGCAGCTGGTCACTTCTGTCCGGAGGCAATCTGGACGGCCCTCACGATGAGCAGGAGCACTGCCACCACGAGATAGCCTCGGAGGGCCCACATCCCGACGAGGCGTCCACGAGACCACTCGGGGCGAGCGAGAAACGCCAACGGCGGCATACGCCAATTTGCTCTATTCGTATACACGGGCTTGGGAGTAGAGGTTCGTCCTCCCTGTATCGCTGCGATTCCCATAGCCGCTAATCCAAGCGCGAGAAGTATGCTCAGGACCACCACCAGCCGGCCGACGTCGATTGAAGGAAAGACAGTCGTCACCACGAGGATCCCCGAGAGCATCAACAGAATCGCAACGATCACACTCGCGACGGCATTCAGCCAGGGCCGGTTCACCCATGGCCCGAGCACCTCGCGGTCGTTGCACAACAACAAGAGAAACACGGTCGCACTCGGCAAAAGCACGCCGGCGAGCGCCTGCACCGCGGTAGTAATGACACCGAGCGGAGCCCTCGGGATCAGGACAATGAGCGCTGCGACGGTCACCAGCGACGCGAAACTGGCGTAAAACGTCTTGGCTTCGTGCCAGGGTCGGTGCAGCGAATGGTGAACTCCGAAGACGTCGCCAAACGCATACGACGTGGCGAGCGTGACGGCACTCGCCCCGATAATCGATGCGTCGAGCAGCACAATGGCGAACAAGGTTCCTTCCAGCCGGCTGATGTGTTGCGCCAGCCCAGCCGCGACTGCTCCCGCATCAGTGAACTGTCCGAATGCAGCCGTTCCGCCGAATGCCACGGCGGGCGCGATCATCAGGGCAGCCGCACCGATGATCACGACAAAGGCGCCGATGACCGTGTCGGCTCGTTCGTAAGGCATCCACCGCGGCGTGATGCGCTTGTCGACTACGTTGGACTGCTGAAAAAAGAGCTGCCAGGGCGCAACCGTTGTGCCGACAATGGCGATGATCAAGAGGATGGCAGTTGACGAAAAGCCACCTTTGATGCCAGGCACGACGGCATCGTGTGCGATCGCGCCGATCTTCGGATGACTCAGCAGGGCGATGGGAATGACCAAGGCATTGAAGGCAAGGAACACGAACATGAACCGTTCCCAGCGCTCAAAGCTTCCCGTCATAGTTCCCCCAATGAGCAGGCCGGCGGCGAAGGGCACAGCTAGATATGGGCTGATTCCAAAGTACGATCCAGCCAGGCTGATTCCGATGAATTCTGTGACGATCGTTAAGAAATTCAGGATGAAGAGATCGCCCACCGAGAAGGCGCCCCAGTACTTTCCAAAGCGCTCGAAGATGAGCTTGCCGTGTCCAACGCCGGTCACCGCGCCCAGGCGAACGACCATTTCCTGGTTGACGATGAGGACAGGAATGAGGAGCAACAGTGTCCAGAGCAAGCTGGTACCGTAGTTCTGTCCCGCCTGGGCATAGGTGGATACGCCGCCGGCGTCGTTGTCGCCGATCATCACAATGAGGCCGGGCCCCATGATGGCAGCCAGGGTACGTAGCCGGGCGCCCCATGACCGCCGTCCCCCGGGATCGCCGACATGGATGGTGCCGAACGCGCCGCGGATGTCGCCGACATGCGCTTCGTCCAGAACGGCGGACCGGGTGACGGGGCCGATCTCCTCGCTCTCGTCGCGCGCCATTAGCCCCCACTGGCCTCCGCGCGCCGGCGCCACTCCTCGGGGATGAGCGCCTCGAGCACGTCGTCGACCGAGATAACACCCACGAGATGCTCTTCGTCGTCCACCACCGGCACGGCGATCAGGTTGTAATCCGCCATGAGGAGGGCGACATCCGTGAGATCGGCGTCGGCCCGGAGGCGTGCTCGCGACGGCTCGAGAATTTCACGCGCCGCGCAGGCGTGTGGGGCCCGTAACAACTCGTCCAGCGCGATGGATCCCACCAACCGATTGTCATCATCCAGAAAATGAATGATCAACACCGGAATAGTAGCTTCTTTGACCAGAGCCAGGACTTCCTCGACCTGTCGATTCTGATTGATCGCGAAAAAGTCAGGGGTCATCAATCCGCCGGCAGTGCTCGGGTTATAAGCGAGCAGCGAGCGAACCTTCGCCTGCTGTTTCGCGGGCAGTCGTGCCAGAATCGACGCCCGGCGAGACTGTTCCAGGTCGCCGATGAGATCGGCCGCGTCATCCGGATTCATGCTCCCCAGCACCTCGGCGGCTTCGGCATCCGAGCGGCTCTTCAAAAATTCGATCTGGTGCTCGGTGTCGAGTTCCTCGAAGACATCTGCCTCGAGTTCCGGATCCGCGTGCACTGCGGTGATGATCTCTTCGCCTTCCTCATGCGAGGCAGCCTCGACGAGGTCAGCGATCTGTGCGGGATGGAGTCGCCTGAGCCGAAGCAGTGGAAGACGCAGCTTGGCGGTTGGGACGTGACCCACGAATGGTTCGACCCGAGTCCAATCGACCAGCGCCGAAGCACTGGGTCGAATGGTTGACGATCTACGAAATACTCGTGAAAGCACGGCGCGAGGATTCGCATCGATGCCGACGACTCTCCATTCTCCGTCGACAAGGTTGAGCTCGATATCGGAGGCGCGTACTAGGCGACCCGTTTCGACATTGATCAGCGCATGGCCAAGGATGTCATGTTGAAGCAGCAACTCACCCTCTCTGCGCTCGAACTGCCCGAGGTTGACCGTTTCTCCGGTGAGCTGAACCCTACCCGGCGTGAGCTGCGCGATCTGAGCGATGGGGACAAATACGTTACGGCCCCCGATGCGAGCCTGCAGGCCTGTCACGGGGGGATAACGCCCTCCGTTGAGCCGGACAATGAGATCCTCAACTCGACCGAGCGTCTCGCCGGCCCGATCAGCCAGCGCGCTGCGCACGATTTGCCTGAGACGCAGGGTCGTCGTATCCACTGGGTTGTCTCCTTCTTTTCATGCCATACCGCGGGACACAATGTGACAAGAGGGGACGAGGCTGCCGCCACCGCGTGACTTTTTCACACCTGCCCGAGCCTTCAGTCAGATTGTAATCCGCACACTCACCCGTGCCGGACTACCTTTGGACACATGTAACGACTCCCGAATACGCGGTTGCGATCGAGCCACGATGTCCTTGCGGACGGCAAAATCGCCGGATCCACAGCCAACCCGTGAACACGCACCCGATACAATGAGCAAACGTGTGCCGAGAGTCTGGGGCCGGAGTGAATCCATGTGGGCCAGGCGGCCGGCCAAACTAGAAGCGAGAGTCAAGCTATGAAGTCTGTGACTAATGCGGCCCCCTCGCCTACAGCGACAGACGTCAGCCGGCAAGACGAAGCTGCATGGGGCTTACCGTCGAGCGAGGTGATGCGCTGGCCCGCGCTCTTAGCTATCCTCATCGCCCTTGGGCTCTATGTCACGCTGCCGAACCATCTGTATTACGGTCCCGTCTGGTTGTTGCCGGCGGCCGAAGCAGCCCTCTTTATCGCCCTGCTCGTCACTCGTCGCATGGAGGAGACGGGATACCGTTGGGAGCGGTACACCGCCATGGCGCTGATTGCCGCCATGAACGCCGCCAATGTCGGATCGCTGCTTTTGCTCCTGAATTCCCTGGTCGCTAGCACCCCGATTCACGGACACAAGATTGTGGCCCAGAGTCTCATGCTCTGGTCCGCCCAGATCTGGGTGACGAACGTGATCGTGTTCGCGTTGTGGTACTGGGAACTTGATCGAGGCGGCCCGATCGCCCGTTGCAAACGAATCCATCGCTCTCCGGATCTCCTCTTCCCGCAAATGGTCAATCCCGATGCCGCGGAGCCAGGCTGGACTCCTTCCTTCTTCGATTATGTCTATACCTCTTTCACCAATGCGGCCGCCTTCAGTCCGACGGACACGATGCCGCTCAGCGAATGGGCAAAGGCGCTTTTCATGCTCCAGTCCGCCGCGTCGTT
>DAINCT010000441.1:0-3997 GCA_036732245.1 Chloroflexota bacterium
CGATCCACAAACCAAACGAGAACTCGTCGAAGCGTTGGTGGATGGCATGCAGGTTGACACGGTCGAAGCAGGCGGAAAGCTGATTCCAAGGATCAATATTACGTACTGCTTTGAACCGAGTAATTTTGGGTTTTCTACGAATGTTAAGGTTCCTTTAATCCGCAGGTAAGGGTCACGCGTATAGATTGATAGGAGAGGGATCGACACAAATCAGATCGGTCCTCAATCGCCTGGAGCCTTACCATGATCAACACCATACGCCGCCTCCCCGCCGCCGTCGGCACCGCTCTCGCAGTCGTGTTCGGACTGAAGCCGGATCCGTCTCGCGTCGCCGTGTATATCGACGACCGACGCCGCTAGACCAATATCTTATCCGTGCGCGAACCCTCCGCCGACAAATCGGAGCCTCGTGCACGGATAGTACACTGGGATGGACGGATTTACCCGCCCTTTCCGGAGTAACCATGCCTTTTCTTGCCGTGGGCGTCGAGCACAAAACGGCTCCGCTCGAAGTACGGGAGCGACTGGCGCTCGATGCGAATGGCGTCACACGCGCCAACACGACGCTGCTCGCCGATCCGCTGATCGATGAAGTCGCCATCCTCTCGACCTGCAATCGAACCGAACTGTACCTGTTCGTGGAAGCGCTCGAGGAGGCGGCCGAAGTCGCCCGCGCATACCTCACGTATGCCGACGCGTCACTGCGTGAGTACGTGCAAACCTGGCGCGAGATGGATGCGGTTGAACACCTCTTTCGCGTGGCGTCGGGGCTCGAATCGCAGATCCCCGGTGAGGCGCAGATCGTGTCTCAAGTCAGCGGCGCGCTCGAACTCGCACAGGCCGGCGACACGATAGGACCCAACCTGCACTCCCTCTTCCGTTCCTCTGTAGCGTGCGCCCGGCAGGCCAGAGCCGGCACGGCACTCGGCCGTGTCAACGCGTCAGTCGGCTCGGAAGCGGTTCATTTGGCCGAGTCAGCGCTGGGCAGCTTGCGCGACCGTGCCGTGCTGGTCATTGGAGCCGGCGAGGTCAGTCGCCTGATCGGCGAAGAGCTTCGCGCTCGCCACGTCAGTCGTCTTTACATTGCCAATCGTACAGCTTCGGTGGCGGTCGAACTGGCCGCACAGCTCGATGGATCGCCGGCCGTGCTGACCGACATCGCTCGCCTCGCTCCTCTAGTCGATGTCATCTTCACGGCGACCTCGTCCGGTGAGTACATGCTGACACCCGAGGATCTGCCGGGGATTGCTGCCCGCTCGCACCAGCCGCTCCACATTTTCGACCTTGCTATCCCGCGCGATGTAGACCCAGTTGTGGGTGAACTCCCCGGCATCACACTGCACGATCTGGATGACCTGCTTCCGACCACGGTCGGTGAGACCTGGACCGAGGACGTCCGTGCAATCGAGTCCGTGATCGCAGGCGAGGTGCAGGAGTTCACAGCCTGGTATCACACCCGCCGTGTCGCGCCGGTGATCGCCAGCTTGCGCAGCCACGTAGAAGCCGTCCAGCGCCAGGAAATGAAGCGTATCGCCCCCCAGATCAAGGACCTCACCGATCGCGAACGCGCCGCGGTCGAATCGATGGGTCAGCGCCTGGTCGGCAAGATGTTCCATCATCTCGTTCTGCGCCTCCGCCTTGCCGCCCAGACGGATCCCGCTCTCGTCGATGCCGCCGAATTTTTCTTCCTGCACGGTGAGGGCGGACTGTTCGATCACGCCGCCGAAACGGAAACCGTAGCGGAGATCCCGCGGTAGTGGAGCAGCAGACGATCGTAGTTCTCCAGGGGGACGAAACTGGACAGGAATTACTGGAGGAATCGCTCAGGGTTCTGCAACCCGATGTTATCGGCCTCTCCCTTCAGCTCGAGACGTTTGACCTGAGCCTCGAGAATCGACGGCGAACGCAGAACGGTGTTACACACGAGGCCGCGGCTGCCATGCGTGAAGCCGGATACGGCCTGAAGGCAGCGACTATTACTCCCGAGCAGAAAGGCGACGTGGGATCACCAAATGCAATTCTGCGTCGGGAAATCGACGGGAAAGTAATCGTGCGTACCGGTCGGCGGATTCCGGGTGTGGCCCCGATCGCCGGTATCCACTTCCCCATTTCCGTCATCCGCATGGCAGTGGATGATGCCTATGGCGCGAAGGAGTGGCGTACCGGTGAGGATCTCGACGAGGAGGCGTTTCGCACCGAACACATCACGCGCCGCACCTGCCGTGCGGTAACCGAATACGCATTTCTGCAAGCCGAGCGCATGGGGGCTCGCATCTTTGGTGGACCGAAATTCACAGTTAGTCCGGTCTATGAGGGCATGTTCAAGGAAGAGATGGACGCCTCCGCCCGGCGACATCCTGCGATACGCTACGAGCCTCAGTTGATCGACGCCACCTTTGCGCTGTTGCTCACCACCACCGGCGATCCGCTGGTCATACCCTCGCTCAATCGTGACGGCGATATTCTCAGCGACCTCGTGCTCCAGCTCTTCGGTTCCATTGCCGGAGCCGAGTCCCTGCTGCTCAGCTTCGACGAAGACTTCCACACCAAAGTCGTCATGGCCGAAGCGCCGCATGGCACGGCTCCCCGCTTACTGGGGAAGAACCTGGCCAATCCCATGGCCATGATTCTGGCCGCCGGATCATTACTGGGCCACTTCGAGGATGAACCGGCGCAGCGCGTTTCTCGTGCCATCAGCACTGCCACATTTGACACACTCAACGAGGGAATCCGCACGGTTGATCTTGGCGGACAGGCAACCACCACCGAATTCACGGATGCCATCATTGCGCGACTACGACGCGCGCTTAGGTCAGGCTGATAACGCTTCGTCGTACTGCATCATGGAGACACGGCATATCCACGATGTTATAAGGGATAAAAGAGCGATGCGAGTCCTTACCCGACCAGTATGTGCGATCAGTTTTGCGCTGTTACTTTTTGCCGGCGTCGCTTTCAATCCATCGACATCCTCGGTCGCGCGCTCGCAATCCTCGAACATCGTACCCACAGTTCCCCGTGTCATCTCCATCCTGGAGTACACCCGACAAGGTGCGGGAACCCACCTCCAACTCCGTCGCCACGTTCTCGTCCGCAATTCTGTCCAGATCGGCCTCCTTGCGTCGGATCTGAATCGGCTACATCGTTTTAACGCAGGCCCCACGTGGCACTGTCCGATCTTTCGTCCCGGATGGTATGACGTACTCTCGTTGTCGTATGCCAATGGTGCGAAACAAGTAATAAAGGTATGGACCGTATGTCCACCGGTCGCAGTCGTCGCCGGCAAGACGTACGGAAACTTTAGCGGCAAGCCGTGGGTGCGGCTCATCCACGATATCAACGTGGCGTTACGCGGTCGCTAGAATCGTCTCTCTGCAGTGGGACCTCTTGACAATCGATCGCACTCCCGGCGATAGCATGAGACACGTGTTGATAAGGAAGGATCTTCATGACCCAGACACCCCAGCTCTCTGAAAATGCGCGAACATTTCTAAACGAGCCTCGCTTCGGCGTGATGGCAACGATCAACGCGGACGGCACACCGCAGCAATCAGTCGTCTGGTATGAACTCCAGGGAGACGAAATCATGCTGAACACGAAGGCCGGGCGCCTGAAAGATCGCAATCTTCGGCGCGACCCGCGTGCCGCCCTGTGCATCGAGGACGGGAATCATTATGTCGCGCTCCGCGGTCCGGTCACGCTGAACGACGATCAGACCGTGGCACAGTCCGATATCGAGCGCCTCGCGGTGCGGTACGACGGCGCGGAGAAAGCGCGCGCACAGGTGCGGAGCCAGTTCTCGCGGGAAGCGCGGGTCACCATCCGGCTCCGTCCGGAGCGTATCGACGAGTATGGCATGGAAGGCTGACCGACTCGCCCGGCACAGTGACCAGTCGCTACGTCTCGGATAGAAACCCGAGGGAAAAGGCTGCCACGCCGAACAGCATCAGGCCAATATAGACCGGACTGTAGCCCAGAAATAGCCAGGCGACTAAGC
>DAINCT010000442.1:0-3994 GCA_036732245.1 Chloroflexota bacterium
GTTCTGTGCGCTGCTGTGCAGCGAGGTGAGCCCTCCGTTTAGGGAATGTCCCTATGAAAGCTGGGAAATAGGCTTCTTCTTGGGCTTTTTCCTTCTTTTCTAGGCGTCAAAGCCATTCCAGACGGGCTGCTTTGATAGCCTCATCGCATGGCAAAACAGGCGGCGCCCGGCGGGTTCAAGTTCGAGCCGAGAACCGTTGTCGCTGCGCGCAAACAGTTCGGCAAGTCCTCAGGGCCGCTTCACCCTGCACCGGGGATCCCGGAGACTGACCCAAGGTTTCTAGCAGCTCAGTTGCAGCATCGGGTGGCAAATGCCGTCCGTGAAGAGGTGCTTGCTCAGGGGATGAGTCTCGAGGAATTCGTCACGCGGGAAAACTCGACCGAGAGCGAGAGCCCGTTACCGCCTGGCCTCAGCTACGACCGACTCGTTCGAATTCATCGTGGAGAATCCCTGATGCAGCTCGCCGATCTGGTCAGTTGGGCGCAGCGATTCGACACAGTGCGCGACCTCCTCGCCGACGAGCGGAATTGGCCAGCCGGTCTCTGATTTTTGCGCGGCGAAATCTGAACCGCGACCATAGGAAGCGTGCTTCTCGCGTTCGCGCCCGCGGCGCCACGCGAAACGCCCCCGCCGGCGATCAAGGCCAACGGGAGCGAATCACGCGTTCAGCCGTTACCGGCTCGTGACGATCACGCCCACTAGGCCGATGAGGGCCACGATGACGGCGGTTGCGTCAATCGGCGTGTGGGCTGCTGGGCGTTTCTTCATGGGTCGATCCCTAGGTTGCGGCTTTGTCGGCTCCGTGTGAGCTGCGCCAAAAGGGCTACATGCGGCGAGAATTGGGCTCGACCCACTCCCGTGTACTCCCATGGGGGATTGTCTCCGGTGCCCTGTCCGTTCCTGCCCACCCCCACCCGTTTCCCCCTCGGTGGCTCGTGCGGACAAATCGGCGAGTGGAATACCGAGTGGGTGTGCTGGCCGGCGGCCACTCTGCGGATTCACGTCCGATGACGGGGTGCATGGGTATGCCCGACCTCCAGGCGGACGGGCACAGGCCTCAAGAGTCGGGAGAACCCTCAGGGTGATGCAGCGGCGGATTCCAGGGTCCATTAGGTCTCACTTGAGTGCGAGAGTCTCTGATTGGTCGAGTACTGACACGAGTTGCGGGATCTGGAAAAGGAGGCTCATCGCTTCACTGTCTCCTGAGCGGGCACCGTTGACTCTCATCTTCCGTGTTGCCGTGACCGGGTAGCCCCGGTCGCGGAGGTTGGATTCACGGTCGAACAAGACCGTGTCGAATCGTGCGGTGAGGCCGGCTACGCGCGCCCAATACTCGTCGTAGTTGAACCCAGCTGCGTTGTATGCCGCCGCTGACCCCTCATACGGTGGGTCGACAATGACGACAACGTCATCCCCCAGGACCGCGATGTCGTCATCCGTAACGGTCGTGTACGAAGTGCAGCGAACATCCGGAGACAGGTCGTGCCAGCGTCCGAGCGCGAGCGTGTATTCATCGCGACCATGCGTCTCGTTGACGGAGTTCAGAGAACTCTCCCGCCCACCTTTCGCGGGCACGTTGTACCCGTTCTTTGAGTAGCGGAAGACCCCGGAAAAACTCATCGACTGCAGGGCGTACGCATGCCGCCACCATTCCGGAGTGAACCGCACCCGATAGAAGTCGTCGCGGGTGAACGTCTCCGGAACAATTTGCTCGGGGAACCGAGACAGAATGCGGGCCACGACGGGGTCGGAGTCCACCAGGAGAGCCCGAGAGGCGAGGTTGGCCTCACTCAACCCTGACACGTAGGGAACCGGCGAACAGTTCCACGAACGGCCGCCCGCGGAGGGGCTCCAGGGCGGGAAGCCAGTGGCGCTTCGAGCCCACATAGGACGGGAGGAATCGGATGGGAGAAAGGGAGTAGGGCATACCCCTGCTATGCGCACCTCCGGGGGTAGATGCTCAAAGTGAGGTCGAGAGCGTGCTTCATCGTGCCCTTCGGCTGTCAGCCCTCCATCAAACTGTGACTTGCGCCCGCGATAGCGACCGCATTGAGACCGGGCGAATCGGTCCCGAGCGGTCCGACATTCCCACGGGATTTCGCCAATGGGACTTGAGGTTCGTCCGTGGGAGTGCCTGCCTCTGGGCGTGGCGCACCGTCCAGACATCGGCAGCGCGATTGGGGCGACGCTACGCTCGCGATATGGATTATTTTCTGACCCCGGCTGACCTGTCGCGGGAGCTTGGCGTCGACCAGCGCAAGGTCCGTGCTTACCTCCGAGAGCAGTACGGGAGGTTGACCCGGTCCGAGACCCGGTGGCGGCTCAATGACCAGAGGGCCGCGAAAGTGCGGGCTCGTTTCCGGGCGGAACTGTAGGAACAACTGAACCCTCTCGCTCTCCTGCAGAACCCTTTTCAGACTGCAACAGAGGTGCGCCGGGGAACGTTCAAGCCGTCGACCTAGTTAGGGTTTCCCGACGCAGAAAACCCGGCAAGGAGACGCAATCGATGTTGAACTCTTGGCACACGTTTGGAATTTTTGGGCGACTCTTACTCGCGGTGGGGTGGGCCTGCTCGAGGCTAATGACGGCGATATCGAGGCCACTCGCGAGCGTCATCACCTCGAGGTCGCCCAAATAGTTCATATTGCGGCCGTACGCCGGATACGCGTTGACGATCAGCTTGGCGGTCTGAAGTTGTTCGCTTGAAACGACGTCCCGGAACATATGCGAATTCGACTTAAGCCACCGCTTCAAGACAGGAATCGTCTTCGTCCACCCGCATAATTCGGCTTCGACCCGCCGCGGTGCGACGATCTCGCCAGAGGAGATAAGCCCCTCGACAATTGCCCATTGCGGGGCGAAGACGTCGGCGCCGTAGTGTTCGTCGTTTGTCCCTCGCAGAAAACTGACGATGACGTTGGTGTCGATGCAGTAGCGGGCCACTTCGAACAAGGATGGCGGTAGAGGCATCAACTGCTCGATTCCGCTTGCACGAGTTCGCGGCGATAGCGGTCGACGATGTGTTCATTAACTCCAAGGAGAACGCTCGCGTCCTGCCTATCCAACTTGCCATCGTCCAACGCAGCAAACACGTTGTTGGCGAACCGCCGGCCAACTCGGTTGATTGCCGGCGCGTAGTACTGTCCGCCAGGCTTCCGGCCATCTCTACCGCGACGATCCTTCCGCCGTGACTCGAGAGTTTCATACTGAGTGTCGGAGATGGTGCGCATACCGCGCAGGCGTATCAGAAGAGCGGCTTGGCTCACCCGGAGACGGCTACTGAGCCTGGCGACAACTTCTTCGTCGGCAATGACGGAGACCCCAAAGGTGTGCTCGGGTTGCTCTGCGCTCAGGAGATCAATGGGCATGAGAACCGCCGCCGACACGGCGTTGCAGTACCGCTCGACGGTCGTGTGGTCATCCAGATCGCACACGCCGGTAGTGCGGAGGACGATGTGGCAATACTCGTGAAGCAACGAGAAAATGCGGGCGTACGCGGTGTCTCCTGTGTCCACCACAATGACGGCGTGCTTACCTCGTGCCTTGCTGAATGCCCTGATCGTTTCATCGTCGAGACGTCGTTGCGAGACGTAGACACCCTTGTCCTGAAGTGCGCCAGCCCAGAGGCGCAGAGCCGCAAAACCGTCCGGTACGTGCAGTTGCTCGTCGTGGCCGACGCCGAGAAATGCACGAATGTCGGCGGCAGTATGTTCTGCAGGGGTGCTCGTGGTTAGTCGATCGTGCGGTAGTTCGCAGCGAGTCTCAGGAAAAAGCTCTGCGGCCGCATCGAGCATCATCGATGCCGCTTCCATCTCGGCAAGTATCTCGGGAGACAGCGGGCGTCGTTGATTTGCAAATGTGCGATTGTCGTGGCCCACTGCATCGAAGACTTCTTCATCGTCTGAAAGCAAATAGGACCACGGCCGCTTGAAGTATCGCGCAATGACCTGCAAGTCATCAAACGCCACATTTTGGTCATGTTCGGCGAGTGCTA
>DAINCT010000443.1:0-3989 GCA_036732245.1 Chloroflexota bacterium
AGGTCACGCTTCAGGTTTCCGGACTGCACCCATTTGCGCATTGGATTACGCCGGAAAACATGCCACGCCGATACGACACCTGGTTCTACCTGGCACGATTGCCGGGAGGCCAGGAGCCGCGGCACGACGACTTTGAGACCGTCGACAGCCTTTGGATATCGCCGCACGAAGCATTGCGCCGATCGGGGCTCGGCACTTTTCCCCTGGTCTTCGTGACGAAGCGGTTGCTGCAGCGGATGACGGTTCACGAGTCGATCGACGGGCTGCTTGCGTCCATATCGGCTACCGATTTACAGGTTGTCATGCCAAGAGAGGTGGAACGCGCGCACGGTTCGGTGTTCCTCGTGCCGGGCGACGCCGGCTACTGAGTCGAATTCACCAGCACCCACTGTTCTCCCTCCAGTCTGGCGATGTTCTCGCGTTCCAACTTTTGCAGACCTGCCTGAACCGATCCTCCCGCCAGTTCCCTTAGCTCAATAGGCGTCTCTACATAGAGGCGTGTCACCAGCATGGCTACGGTCGACGGTTCCTCCGCGAGCGCGTTCACGAGTTGCGACTCCCGCGCTCTGCGATGTTCGATGTATTCCGTGATCCTGGACCTCGCGTCCTCCACGACCGGCCCGTGCCCGGGGGCTAACCGGTGCGGGTTCAAACGGCTTAGGGCGTCGAGCGAAGTCATGTACGACTGCATGTCGCCCTCGGGAGGCGCGACCACAGTTGAACCGAGGCCCAATATCGTATCGCCGGTAAAAAGGATGCGGGACCTTTCAAGGAAGAAACAAACGCTGTCGGGCGTGTGTCCGGGAGTCGACACGGTCTTTAAAGTGTCATCGTCGGTCACGCACGCGGAGTCGTGTCGTAGCCTAATGTGATCTGTGGCGACGTAGAGGGGATATGGCTTGGTATCGGCTGCCCATATCGGAGCACGAAGCACCTGCGCGAGGCGGGCTGCTCCGAGCGCGTGATCCGGATGCGCATGCGTGAGGAGGATGCCTATCACAGTTCGATCCGTGGCCCGCAACCAGTTCACGATGGACGCCAGGTGTGCGTCGTCGTCGGGACCCGGATCGATGACATACGCACGCGCGCGCCCCACGACATAGGTGTTCGTGCCCTGCAGCGTCTTGGGGCCTGCGTTCGGAGCCGTGAAGCGGCATGCGACGCCCTCTACTTCCGTCGGCTGGCCCGCACTCATGGGACGATCACTCGTTAGCCTTCCGCAGGTCCGAGCTTTGAACGCCCCGCATTCGCCTGTACGCCTCCCCCATCGATAGCGACCTATCGAGATAAGCGTCTACTATCAAATACTCCCCTGTAAAGGTTTTGTATGGCTATCGAAGAACAGATCGTCACCATGGACAAGCTGGTCGCTCTCAGTAAGCGACGCGGTTTTGTCTTCGGCAGCAGCGAGCTCTACGGAGGCCTGAGTGGTTTCTGGGATTATGGGCCGCTCGGCGTGGAGTTGAAGCAGAACATCAAGCGCGCCTGGTGGCGCGCGAACGTGCACCTGCGTGATGACGTCGTCGGGCTCGAGTCCGCGCTCATCATGCCGTCGGCCGTGTGGGCCGCTTCCGGGCACCTGCAGAATTTCAATGATCCGCTGATCGAGTGTCAGAGCTGCAAACGCAGGTTCAGGGCCGACGACCTGGACGACTTGTCAACGTGCCCGCAATGCGGCGGCAAGCTCAGCGAAGCGCGGCAATTCAACACCATGTTTCAGACTCAGGTAGGACCGATTGCCGACGAAGGCTCGGTGGCGTACTTGCGTCCGGAAACGGCGCAGGGCACGTTCGTGAACTTCAAGAACGTGCTGCAGTCGTCTCCCCACAAGATACCGTTCGGAATCGCCCAAATCGGCAAGTCGTTTCGCAACGAGATCACGACCGGTAACTTCATTTTTCGCAGCCGGGAATTCGAGCAAATGGAGCTCGAGTTTTTCGTCAAACCCGGTACCGACGACCACTGGTTCGACTACTGGCGCGCAGAGAGAATGCGATGGTGGACCGAGGACATAGGCATCCGACCCGAAAATATCCGGCTGCGGGACCACGCGGTGTCGGAACTCTCCCATTACTCGAAGCAAACGTCCGACTTCGAATACCGATATCCCTTTGGCACTCGCGAGCTCGAGGGCGTGGCGGACCGCACGGATTTCGATCTCAAAGCGCACATGGCTGGATCGGGCTCCGACCTCAGCTACTACGACGATGAAACGCAGGAACGATTTGTTCCCTTTGTCATCGAGCCCGCGGTGGGGGTGGATCGGACGTTTCTGGTGGTCCTATTGGACGCTTACGACGAAGAGCAAACCGGCCCGAAGCCTTCCGATCGCCGAACGGTTCTTCGTCTGAGGCCTATTCTGGCGCCGATCAAGGTGGCTGTATTCCCACTCGTCGCGAATAAACCGGACCTCGTGGCACATGCCCGATCCATTTACACCGCCCTCAAACCCGACCTGACAGTGGCCTGGGACTCGATCGGCAACGTGGGCAAAAGGTATCGCCGTCAGGACGAGGTTGGCACTCCCTGGTGCATAACGGTTGACTATCAGACGCTGGAAGACGATACGGTGACCGTACGAGACCGAGATACCATGACGCAGGTTCGTCATCCGGTGGATGCCCTAAACGAGCTTTTCCGAGAGCGTCTAACCGCGCGCTAAAGCCGGTTAGGGCAAGCACCCACGGGTATAATGGCCGCGCAGGCGGGCAGTTGTATGCCCCTGACGTGACATGTTCATAACAGCGCGCCGTTGAAGGTCCGAACGGGACAGGAGAAGGACACATGGCACAAACACTCAAAGAGCGATCCGAGGAGACCCAGTCCGGGAAGAAGTGGGTCTATCTATTCGATGAGGGGAACGCATCCATGCGTGATCTCCTCGGCGGTAAAGGCGCCGGAGTGGCTGAGATGACGCGCGCCGGGTTACCCGTTCCTCCCGGGTTCACGATTACGACCGAGGCATGTAACAGTTACCTGGCCGCGGGTGAGCAGTTTCCCGATGGTTTATGGGATCAGGCGCGCTCGGCGCTGAAGACGATTGAAGAGAAAACCGGGCGAGGATTTGGCGACTCCGACAATCCATTGCTGGTTTCAGTGCGATCCGGAGCGAAGTTTTCCATGCCCGGCATGATGGACACGGTACTCAACCTTGGTCTCAACGACGAGACGACGGAGGGCTTGGCCCGACAGGCCAGCAACGATCGTTTCGCGTTCGACGCGTACCGGCGCTTCATCCAGATGTTCGGGAAGATCGTGCTCGACGTGGATCCGGCCTTGTTCGAGCACGCGCTCGAAGCCAGGAAGCAGCAGCAGGGTGTCGCCACAGATGCTGACCTCTCCGTGCAGGATCTCCGTGCATTGGTCGACGAGTTCAAGTCCATAATCCGGGCCCAGATCGGACATGACTTCCCCACCGACCCGTACGATCAGCTGAAAGCCTCGATCTCGGCTGTTTTTCGGAGTTGGAACGGCGACCGAGCGCGTGCCTATCGTGAGAACGAAGGAATACCTGACGACCTCGGCACCGCCGTGAACGTTCAAGCCATGGTATTCGGGAACATGGGAAATGATTCTGGTACCGGTGTCGCTTTTACGCGGGATCCCTCTACCGGTGATGAAAACCTGTTTGGCGAGTATCTGATCAATGCGCAAGGCGAGGACGTGGTGGCCGGCATCCGAACGCCGCGACCGATTAGCGCCCTCCATGACGAAATGCCGGAAGCATATGCTGAGTTCCAGGAAATCGCGACGCGCATGGAACAGCATTACCGCGATATGCAAGATCTCGAGTTCACGATCGAGCGCGGCAAGCTTTATATGCTGCAAACCAGAAACGCGAAACGAACCGCCGCCGCCGCCGTAAAGGTCGCGGTAGATATGGTAAGTGAAGGTTTGATAACGAAGGACGAGGCGCTGCTTCGCATCGATCCGAAGCACGTCGTACAGCTGCTCCTGCCGCGTTTCGAGGAGAGCGCCCGACAAGAGGC
>DAINCT010000444.1:0-3983 GCA_036732245.1 Chloroflexota bacterium
GGCACGAAGACGCCGAGTAGGTAGCCCAGGCCTGGTCCACCGCCGTAGCTCGGATAGTACGATCGACGCGCCAGGTCCATGCCCAGCAGGATTTGATCGCCGTAGCCGCCGTCTGCCGCGGCGGCGATGAGTTTCACCACGTCGCTATCTGGTCCGTACTTGAGGCGTGAGGGACCATCGTACTCCAGAAAGACCCCGCGGGCCGCCAGGTCCCGGTGCACGTATGGGTCCACGTTCTTGTCGATGTGCCCGATGATGATTGAGTCCGCCGGCACGCCGCGTGCAAGCAGCGCATCCGCCTGCCGGTCACCCAGCACGCCGTCCTCGGTGTGTGAGGCGATCGGCGCACCGGTCGCCAGGTGGGCCAGGGCTGCCGCCTCGAACCAATTTTCGGTGTTCTTTGTCCAGGTGTAGTAGCCGGTCGCAACCTTGATGACCCCGGCACGGGCGGGAGTGCGATTGAGCAACGGACCGCGGTAGCCCCACTGGTCCATGCCGTCCTCGATCTCCTCCCGAAACAGACCGGCGATCTGCTCCGCGGAGTAGTGATACAGCCAGTGCTGTGTGTCATACCACTTCTCAGCGTGGAAGCCGGTCGCGGCGATGATTGAGACCCCGGTCCGTTCGGAGATGGCGCGAAGTCCCTCCGGGTCCCGACCCAGGCCACACGGCATCAGGTCGGCCACGCTCGATCCACCCAGGGCGGTGAAGGCCTGCAGATCCTCCACGGCATGCGCTGGATCGTTCAGCAGGAAGTCTTTGTCCTGCCGGGGGAACATGCCGCCCGTGATCAGTAGGTGTTCGTGGGCGTAACACACTCCCAGGTCGTGGGCATCGATATCGCCGGTTACGGTTCGTATAGCCGCCATGGTTGCTCCGATCGTGCTCGTACTTCAGAATCGACTTCGCGGCGGTCGGCATGCTGCTCTGGTGATCACGTTTCTCGTCGGGCTACGCCGGTATCGGCGATTCGACCCCGAGTTCGCGGCGAACCAGGCGTGTCCCTTCCACCATGGCGTGCAGCTTGGCGCGCGCTGCCGCACGTGGTGTCTGGCTGAAACCGCAATCCGGGACCACCGTGAGCCGTTCCGCCGGGAGGTACTGCAGCACGTGCCGGATACGCTCAGCCACATCCTCCGGGGTTTCGATATATGAGTTCTTGACGTCGATGAGACCCACTGCCAGGTGGCGCTGCGCGGCGATCTCACCCAGGAGCGGGAGTTCCGCCAGCTCCCGATTCGCGGTTTCCAGCGCCAGTTCATCAACGCGCAGCGCCAGCATCTCGTTCAGCACCGGCTGATAGTTGCGCCTGGCCAGCGGTTTGCCGGCGTAATTGCCAAAGCACAGGTGAGCGCCCAGCCGCACCGAGATGCCCTCCACCGCCGCATTGAACAGCGCGGGGAACTCACCCGCCATATCAGGATGGATCGCCGGTGACGGATCGTCGATTTGAATGAACTGGGCCCCAGCCTCGACCAGACGGTGCAGCTCGGCGTTGACGATCGGGACAAAGGCCCAGGCCGCATCCGAGCGGGTGGGATAGACCGTCCCGCCGATCAAACGTCCGGACAGCGTGAACGGGCCGGGCAGCGTCACCTTCAGCGGTCGCCTCGTGCGCCCACGGGCATACAAAAACTCCTGCACCACGCCCAATCCATGAGGCGCCGCGATCGGTTCCAGCACTTCGAACTGGTGCTGCTGGTCGTGCGCCGGCGGGCCCCACCTGCGGCGTGGCTCGACCGGACGGACGCCCGTCAGGTGGCTGTAAAACTCGGCGGTGAAGAAGCCGCTGCGTCGCATCTCCCCATCGGTGACGATGTCGACGCCGGCCTCTTCTTGATCGTGCAATGCCGTATCGACCGCATCCTCCAGCATTTCGGCGAGATCGGTCGGGCCGAACTCACCCCGGCCGGCGGCGTCGATTCCACACGACAGCCAGCTCGGCCAGGCGTAGGAGCCAATGACGCTGGTGGGAATGATCGTGGTGGTGGAATTCATACCCTCTCCTTACAGTCGCCGGCTGCGCGCTCGGAACTCGTCATAACTCGCCTCGAACAGCTCGTCCGAGCGTTCTTTCCCTACCAGAACTGAGCTGGTCAGGACGTTCGGCGGCTTCCCGGCGACTGTTAATTGCGCGGCGACCTCGCACTTGATCATGTTGATGATAGTGGCACACGCGATGGTGGTGAGCGGCCCGACCGGCGTGTCCAGCTCCGGGATGCGCACCGCCGCGTCGCCTGGTGGTGTGCAGGTGTCGATCACCACATCGGCCGCCTCGAAGAGACGTTGCCCACTGCTGTGTCTGGCGTTCGACAACCGGCTGTGTTCCACCGACGTGATGGCGATGACTGGGAGGTGCCGGCGTTTCGCTTCAAGCGCGATCTCGACCGGGACGCTGTTGGTCCCTCCGGCGGAGATGACCATCATCACGTCGAGCTCGGGATCGAACTGGAAGTTGCCGAGGATCACGCTTCCCAGGCCCTCCGCGTTCTCGATGAACATGGCCTGTCGCTGCCCATTGTTCCCGACCACCTGGTGGTGATTGCTGAGCGAGAGTTCGACCAGGGGATGAAACCCCGCAAAGCTGCCGTAGCGCGGATACATTTCCTCCACCGCCATGCGCGAATGACCGGAACCAAACAGATGTACCAGCCCACCCTTGAGGATGACCCCGCTACAGATTCGTGCCGCCTCCTTGATGCGCTCGGTCTGCGTCTCCACGATCCGGTCCAGCGTGTGCCGCACCGCCTCGACGTACTGCAGCGCGGGTGACGGTTCAACCGACATCGGCCCTCCCCTTCAGGTATGCCTGCGACCAGACTGCGGCTCCGATGGCCCCGGCCCGGCCGTCCAGCGAGCTTGGCAGCACCTCGACCCCACCCCGTTCGGGCATAAAGACCACGGTGCGTCGTGCGATCTCTGCTCGAATGGGATCGAGCAGCAGGTCGCCGGCCTTGGCTACCCCACCTCCGACCACGATTGCCTGCGGATTGAGCACGCAGACCAGACCGGCCAGGGCCTGCCCGAGCATGGTGCCGGCGTGCTCGAAGATTGCACGCGCGGTGCGATTCCCTCGCTCCGCCGCCCGCGCGAGCTGGAGCGGTGTGGGCTGCCGGCTTCCCGCCAGCTCCTCCAATTCAGTATCGCCGCCCTGGATGGCGTCGCATGCGGCCCGTACGATCGCAGGACCACTCGCCTCGGTCTCGAGGCATCCCACATTCCCGCAGTTACAGCGTCGACCATCCGGGACCACCGTCACGTGTCCGATCTCTCCCGCCGCGCCGCGACTGCCCAGGAAGAGTCTTCCGTCGAGCACCAGCCCGCCCCCGACGCCGGTGCCGATGGCCACGCAGATAAAGTCGTTGTAGCCCTGTCCGGCGCCGACGGTATGTTCGGCCAGGGTGGCCGCACGAACATCATTCAGCAGCGCTACCGGCAGGCCGGTTCGTGCTTCCAGGGCTGCCTGCACGCCAAACCCGTTCCAATCTGCCGTGAGGTTGGTCAGCAGCTCGATCCGTCCGGCCTCCGGATCGACCACGCCCGGAATAGCGACACCGAGCGTCTCGATGGTGCGCGGTGCCACTGCACTGGCCGCCGTGGCGATCAACTGCACCATGCGATCGAGCACCGCGTCGCGGCCTTCGGCGGCGAACGTATCGACCTGCGCACTCCACAGCACGCCATTGTCATCCGTCGGCACCACCGCCTTGATTTCGGTGCCGCCCAGGTCGAGGCCGAGGCGCAAATGTCCATCCTTCACGAAATTCAATTTGCAGGCGCGTCGATTCGCGCCGCGGTGTGGGGCGCTCACAATCCTATGGTATGCTGGCGCCACGCTTGTAGCTCCGCTTCGATCGGTGCGGGCAGGCAGGCGATTGCAGGGTGGAGGAGGATGGAGCCCATGGATTCGGTGCGCATTGCGATGCTCGGGGGTGGTTTCGTCGCGAACTTCTATATGCAGGGCTTGCAGGACGTCGGCGGAC
>DAINCT010000445.1:0-3980 GCA_036732245.1 Chloroflexota bacterium
CTGGAACCGGCCGATCTCGAGCGCATCGACGCCTACTACGAGGGGTTTGAGAATTGTGAAGTACCCCCATCTCCTCCCAGAGAACCCTCGGTGCCATGGGTCATTTCGTATCGTGGGGAGCACGGCCACCCTACCGAGTCCGGTCCTTGCGTTTCCGCATCAAGTCACGGTCCGTATAGACCAGCGAGAGAAGGGCATCACTTGTTTGGCTGATGCCGGAGGCAGCCATGATTGCCAGGAAGGGGCGAGTGTAGCGCGGAAACAGGAAGAGAGCGTAGGTGAAGAACGCCGCAACCCACGTGCCGGTACAGGTGGGGCACAGCACGAGCTTTCCCAAAGACTGACGGAGTCCATGTCCCTGGGGCTGCTTGTGGCCGTCCACCTCGGTAAGGACGGGTTCGCGTAATACCGACGTGATTTCATCTTCCGATACTAGCTTGGAGGCCCTGAGAGTCGCCAAGCCCAACAGGCTCAGATCGAGTGCAGTCAGCGTGTCGAGCGGGTGCTTCCACTTGCGGTACAGCATCAAGAAGCCGCCGAAGAGGGCGTTGTACGCGACGATCAACAGCGCATACGACGAATACGATCGTTCTTCCCTGAGGGTGTCGCTGGTGGAGCGTCCTTCCATCTTTTCGTCATGAATCACCATGGGCCAACCCTTTCGCGCGTAAGCGTATGGATACGTTAGAGCAAGCACCTTTCATGCCATGCGGTTTTGCAGGCGCGACGCCGGTTTCTTGCCATAACGAGTACAGTGGTAGCAGGAAACAACCCGACCCAATGTACCGGGTGAAATGCACATGGAACCGATACAGCGTATAGTTGTTCGCGACAAGCATCCGGTATTCGAGCCGAGATACCTGGCAGGTCCATTTAATCGCTGGGTGCTGTCCCTTGCCGGACTCTCCCTGCTCATCCAGGTTGTCGGACTCACCCAGGGACTCGTAGGTCAGGGTAAGCAGGTGAGTTGGTTCGACCACGCCTCGTTTGCCGTCGTGGCGTTTCTGTGGTTGGCGCTGGGCTTCATGGTCTTTCTGCAGCGGCGAGCTGGACTGGCCGGCCGGCTCTTTTTACTGTTCGCAGCGTCAGGCTCCGCGTTTTTGGGGGTCGGCACGCTGTGGTATGTGAGTTATCCGGATGCATTTATCTACGCGCTCGGTCTCCTGTTTTTCCCACCTCTGCTTTACAGCTTTGTGCGGGCGTTTCGGGACGGGCAGACCTGGCACCGGGCTGAACTCCTATTGTATCTGCCGGCGATCGCGTTGGTGGTTCCCGTTACTCACGACTTCGCGACCAGAAGTGCCACCTCACCGTCGTTCAAGGTAGCGCTTCTGTTCGTTGGGATCTACCTGGTGGCGGCGGCCGTACAAGCGGTGCGAGATTTGAGCTTTTCCCGTACTCCTGAGGAGGGAGCTCAAACGCGTGCCCTCCTGTTCGGTCTTCTGGCAGGCACTGTTCCCGCCATCGCAGCTCTTATCGAGCCGCTGGCGACGACGGGCACGGTGAAGAGCATCAATATCAGTTGGATGCCTCCCATAGTTTTGCTCTTCTTGATCGCCATGAGTTACTCGGTGCTGCTTTCGGAATTCAGCGAAGGCGATCTTATCGTTCGCCGGGGGGTCGTGTACGGGGCGCTGACGCTTGCCATCGTGGTCGCGTACGGTGTGCTGGGAGAGGTGCTGGCCACCAGCCACGCGTCCGTCACCAGTTTGAGTGGTGGCCTTGGATTTGTTGCGGTGACGGTACTCATCGGGGCCGCGTTTACCCCGATAACCTATCTGGCGCGTCGTCTGGTTGACTGGGTGCTCTACGGCCGAAAAGTGGATCGGTGGGAACTCTTACAGGCATTGAGCGCCCGCCTCTCAACGGTCATGCAACCGGATGAATTTGGCGACGTGCTGGTGCACGAGATTACAGATGCGCTGCATCTGCGAGGCGCCTTCCTGTTGCGCAAAACCGACGAGGGAAAATTTGCGCTCGCCAATACGGCGCAAGCGGCCCCGTTCCCCACGCGCATGCCCGCCATACCGACCGATCTGGTCCTCGAGGCCGAAACCGTGGAGCGTGCATTGAGTACGCCGGCTCGTCCGTTATTGCTGGTGCATTCCAAGCCGCTGACAGTGGCCAAGCGTGAGACTGTGCCAGAACGGTTTCGAGTGGTGGACAGTCTCCGAGCCGCACTCTCGATTCCGTTGGTGACGCGATCCGGACTGGAAGCCGTGCTTTGTTTGCAGCCAAAGCTGGCGCACGACGCCTTCGATGCCGACGACCTGGAATTACTTACGCCGGTCATGCGCCAGGCCACTGCAGCGCTGGATAACGCGCTGCTCTTTTCGCGCCTGCAGGAAAAGGTGCAGGAGTTACGCATGGCATACGTGCGGATCGCGCGCGAACAGGAAGCGGAGCGGGGGCGCCTGGCACGGGAACTGCACGACGGCACGGCGCAGGAATTGGCCGGATTGATTACGCTAGCCACGGTTGCGGGGCGTCAACTTAATACAGATGGGGCAGCAGCTCTGACGACCCTCGATCGCATTCGGCGCCAGGCGGAGGACGCATATCAGGGAGTTCGCCGCGCGAGCCACGCGTTACGCCCTCTGATGCTGGACGATTTCGGTCTGGCACCGACCCTGGCCCGATATCTTCAGGGATTCCAGGAAGCGACCGGTATCACAGTGGAGTACATGGTGGATGGAGTGGGGGATCTGCCTGACGATGTAGAGCTCGCACTCTTTCGGGTGGCACAGGAGTGTATGGAGAACGTGAGGAAGCACAGTGGGGCCACCGAGGCACGTCTCTCGTTGCAACGACTAAACGGGAATGTGAAACTTTCGGTCGCCGATTCCGGCCGAGGCATTCCGGATCAGCGGGAACGAGGCATTGGCCTCGCAGGCATGAGGGAGCGTGTGGAAGCGGTGGGAGGAATCATTCAAGTTGGCGGAGCCGCCAATGGAGGAGTGCAAGTGGAAGCGTCGATTCCGGTGGATGTCCCATGAACGGCGACAGCATACGGGTGATTTTGATCGACGATCATACTGTCCTGCGCGACGGACTGAAGTTGCTCCTGTCGCTCGAACCCGATCTCGAGGTCGTGGGAGAAGCGGCGAATGGACTCGCGGGAATCCAGACAGCGCTCGACACTCGACCGGACGTGGTAGTGACCGATGTCGGGCTGCCGGATGTCGACGGAGTGGAAGTCACGAGACGGCTGCGCGAACTCCTGCCCGAGTCGCGCGTACTCGTTCTGACGGTGCATGACGAAGACACGTACGTATTCACATTGATCCAGGCGGGGGCAAGCGGATATTTGCTCAAAAATGCGGCCGGAAACGACCTGGTCGACGCCATCAGAGCGGTAGCGGCGGGGAAGCCCTGGTTGCAGCCGGAGATCGCCCAGCGCTTGATGAACGTGACGTCAGGAGCCTCGCAGCAACGACCGGTCGAGGCCGAGCAAGATCTGATCGAGCCTTTGACGGCGCGTGAAATTGTGGTGCTCAAACTCTTGGCGGGCGCGGCCAGCAACCGGGAGATAGCGACGAATCTGACCATAAGCACGCGCACGGTGGAGACCCATCTCGCTAATATTTACGGGAAGCTCAGCGTTCGTGGCCGCACTGAAGCGATGCTATGGGCCATTCACGCCGGTATGGCGCAGGGATGACGTAAGGGTTGGTGAAATCGAACACGGACGGGGGATAAGCGTCGCGGGAACGTGATTCTCGTCCTTTCCTATGCCTCATTCGTTTCGCATACGATGTGGTGCGGTTGCCGGCCATCCGGCGCTGTGCGCCGTGATAGAAGCAAGTCGATGCGCAAGACGTGTCCCGGTTGCCGGACGGGAGCGCTTGAGCACAGGAGAAGGGTATGCATCGGATCTGGAGATTGAAGCGCGCGCTGTCGGTTGCGCTCGTGACGGGAGTGGTTCTCACGGTGAGCGGCTGCGGAACGAGCAGCGGCTCCTCCCCCAGCGTCACCAAGGT